>NZ_JBFFOE010000118.1:0-6736 GCF_041562875.1 Lutibacter sp.
AGAAAGTGAAGAGCGTTTTAAAAATATGTTCAATAATCACGCATCTATAATGTTGTTAATTGAACCAGAGAGTGGCAAAATTATTGGAGCAAATAATGCTGCTTCAAAATTCTATGAATATACTATAGAAGAATTATGTAAAATGTCTATAGATCAAATTAATATACTTTCACCAGAGCAGATATTAACAGAAAGGAGCAAGGCTAGTTTAGAAATGCGAAGCCATTTTATTTTTACACATAAATTGGCATCAGGAAAAGAACGAATTGTTGAAGTGCATTCTTCTCCAATAGTTTATGAAAAGAGTGAAATACTTTTCTCTATAATTCACGATATTACAGAGCGTGTTGAAAATGAAAAAGCATTAAAAGAAAGTCAAGACCGCTGGAAGTTTGCTTTGGAAGGAGCTCGAGATGGAGTTTGGGATTGGAATTTACAAACCAATGAAGTTTATTTTTCTAAGCAATGGAAAGCCATGTTAGGGTTTGAAGAAAATGAAATCTCAAATCATTATAATGAATGGAGCAAACGGGTGCATCCAGAAGATAAAGAAAAATGTTATGCTGATATTCAATTGCATTTGGATGGGAAATCACCATTTTATTCAAATATTCACAGAGAGTTATGTAAAGATGGTTCTTATAAATGGATTTTAGACCGAGGAAAAATAGTTACGTATGATGAAAATAATAAACCAATTAAAATGATTGGTACACATACTGAAATAACTGACAGAATAGAAATGGAAAATCAATTAATTAAATTGAATGCAGACAAAGATCGTTTTATTTCAATTCTCGCTCATGATTTAAAAAGTCCGTTTAATTCAATTCTAGGATTTTTAGATATTTTAAAAGAAAATATTCGTACGTATGAGATTGAAAAAACAGAAAAATTCTTAAATATAATTTATACTTCAGCAAAAAATACTTTTAATTTATTGGAAGATATTTTAATATGGGCAAGAACAAACTCTGGTAAATTACCTTTTGAGCAACAAAAATTAAAGCTTTCAGATTGTTATGAAGATGTGATTAAAAATTTAGAACTAACAGCAAAGAATAAAAATTGTAGCATCAATTATTTTTCAGAAGAGGAAATTCTTGTTTTTGCAGACAGTAATATGCTTGATACCATTTTAAGAAACCTTATTTCTAATGCTATAAAATTCACGAATGAAAATGGTGAAATTTCTGTTTATGCAGAACAAGATAATTCAACTGCAAAAATTACAGTCTCTGACAATGGAGTTGGCATAAGCCCTGATATCTTATCGAAACTTTTTGATATCACTGAAAAAATTTCTACAGAAGGTACTGTAGGCGAAAAAGGAACGGGTTTAGGATTATTGCTTTGTAAAGAATTTATAGAAAAGCATGGTGGTAAAATTTGGGTTGAAAGCGAATTAGGAAAGGGAAGTGCATTTAAATTTACATTGCCTTTGTACAATGAAAATTAAAATGCATAAATTTTAATATCAAAAAATTGTAAAACCACAATTATTATTTGTTATAATACGTCTATTTACTTTAAAAAAATAAAGGAATGACTATTTATTGTGTTATTTTTATTAAAGCATTTTCACAAGTTATTTTATAAGAGTGTGTCTAATTTGTAAATAATAAATTTTGAATAATTGAAGTTTCATTCAATGACTGACGAAGAACTAATAGAAGGCATTTTAAATAAAAATCAAGCAACTTTTAAAATCCTTGTAGATAAATATCAATTCCTTGTATTAAATACCTGCAATAGTTTTTTACATAATAAAACTTTTTCAGAAGATGTAACACAAGAAGTATTTATTGAAGTTTTTTTATCAATTCACAAGTTTAAAAAAGAAGCTAAATTATCTACTTGGTTGTATCGTATTTCGGTTAATAAATCACTGAATTTTATACGTGATAATAAAAAAAATAATCTTTTTAAAAGTATTGAAAACTTTTTTTTAGGAGAAGGTAATCAAGAACTACAAATTTCAGATAACGAGCATGAAACTTCTGAAAATGAAGCTATTCAAAAAGAAAGAATTGAATTATTACATAAATCAATCAACGCATTATCTAAAAATCAAAAGGTAGCTTTCACTTTACATAAAATTGAGAATTTGTCGTACAAACAAATTTCAGAAGTTATGAATTTATCTCTCTCATCAGTTGAAGGACTAATACATAGAGCAAAAATAAATGTACAGAGAGGAATATTAAGTTTCTATAAAAAAAAGTAAAAAAAGGCAAATGTTTTTTTGTCAACTAGTGTCAAACCAATAATACAGCTTAAAATGAAATGTAAAACAGTACATACTAATTTAATTCCTTATTTTAATAATGAGCTTCAATTTGCACAAAAAAAGGAAATAAAAAAGCATATTGAAAATTGTGAAGCTTGTAATTATAAGTACTCTCAATTAGAAATTACTTTTAATCTGATTGAGAAAAAAGAGATTTTAGAGCCAGATCCATTCTTATATATACGGATAAACAGGCATTTAGCGAATCTTCAAAATGAAAAAAATCAACCTGTTTATAATACTTTTTATATAAGAGCATTGCAACCTGCTTTATTCTCATTAGTCTTGTTAGTTAGTATTTGGGGCAGCCTAAAACTCAGTAGTATTTCCTCTGTTAAAGGCTCATTATTGGAAACGCAGACTACAGAATTTTATTTTAATGATTTGGGACATGAAAAAATGGAAGCTTTATTATTGAAAGATTAATACAAAACAGATGAAATTATACAATAAAAATACATTGATATGGATAATTGTAATTCTTTTAGTTGCAAATCTTACAACAATAGGATCAATAATTTACCATGCTTATTTTCCGCAGAATATTTCTCAAATTACTCAGGAGAAACAAATTGAAATACCAAATAGTCATTTGGGTAGATTTTTTAGAGACGAATTAAATTTAACAAAAGAACAACATCAACAATTTAGAAAATTAAGACAACAATTTCATGTAGATGCAAATGCTAAAACAGCTAAAATGCAAGTTAAACGAAATGAAATTATGCTTGAGTTAGGAAAAGAAAAATCGGACACGATTTATTTAAATAGGCTTGCAAAAGACATTGGAAATTTGCACAAAGAACTTAAACATTTAACATTTGACTATTATCTTGATATGAAAAGTATTTGTAACGAAGAACAAAAAGGTAAATTATTTCAAGTTTTCAGCGCAATGACAAATAATGGTAGTGAAATGCAAATGCCTAGCAATGAACAGAATAATTTCAACAAGTAAATTTGCATAAATTATAGAAACAAATAATTATTAATTTTAAAATAAATACAATATGAAAAATTTAAAAACAGGAACAATCGGAATGCTGATTATTGCTTTGTTATTTAGTGTAAGTACATTTTCTCAAAGAGGAACTAGAATGGGTTATGGGCAAGGTAATGACAATGGACAAGGATATTTTTGTAATAATATTCCAAATATTAGCACAGATCAACAATCTAAAATTACGGATTTTAGATTAGCACATTTGAAAGAAATGCAAACTAATAGGAATCAATTAGCTATAAAAAGTGCAAATTTACAAGCTTTACGCACTGAAGGCAATATAAAATCTATCAATAAAACAATTGATGAGATGGGAGTTATCAGAACAAATATGCAAAAAAGCAAAGAGCAGCATATTCAAGATATCAGAAGTATTCTTACAGCCGACCAGCAAGTATATTTTGATAATTCTAATAGAGGAACTGGAAATGGTCAAGGTTACTGCAAAGGAAACAGACAAGGACAAGGGAATAGACAAGGTAATGGCAGAAATTGTGGCAACTGGTAAAATTCACATTATACCTAATCTATTAAAAAATCTATATTTTTAAAAAGCTATTAAATTAACTTAATAGCTTTTTATCTTTTTAGCAAAAATACCAATAACTAGTTTTTTAATGATAAAAACTAATATATTTGAGATAGTTCAATTCAATAAAATATACGTTAGAGTTTCTTCGTTTTACTTGATTTTATAAATTGTAATCCGTTCATTTTTAAACTATTAAATATAGCTAAAAAAGTATGCCCATACTTTAGTAATTGTATGCCCATACTTTTACTTTTGTATGCGCATACTTTAACATTTATATGCGCATACTTTTTTAATTGTATGCCCATACTTTTTAATAACAAATAAGCAGCCAAAAAAGGTAGTATTAAGTAGTGAATTAGCTAATAATTACAACTACATTTTTTTATTTCGTTATAAAATTATTTAAGGCAAAAGCAACAATTAATATACTTTATAAACAGGTAATTTTAAATGTGCTGCTTCATAATAAGGTGAGTTTTTATAAACAAAATCTAATTGAGCTCTTGAGTTTTTAGCAAAACTAGTATCTGTTTTAATTTTCAAATTCAATAAATCTTTTATTGAAGGATTTTCTTTTAGAAACATTTCTGCAATATCTTCAAAAACATAGGCTGAATAACCCTCTTTTTGCTGAAGAATGGCGTCAAAAAAGTTCCAGTTAAAAAATGAATCTACAGCTTCAGCTTCCAGTGTTTCAATAATATAACGTATTCCATTTTGATTTACAGGGATATAAATGTCTCCTTTGTTAAATGCAATATTTTTTTCAGAAGAAATAACTGTTGTGTTATAATGCAGATAATGACCTTCGTAAGCTTCAGTTCTTGTTTTATAGTCTTTTATATGTTGTTCTTCAACACTAAAAGAACTATCTTTTTTAAGAATTGTAAATTCAATATTATTATCTCTTAAACGTTCCAAAATATTCCAATATCCTTGTTTTAAAATATAGGCTTTTGGTATGGTTATTTCTTTCGAAGTTTTATACTCATTATAGTATTTAACAGGTTTTATATAGGGTTTTGTTCTATCATAAAATAAACGTTTTCCATTGGTAACTTTGCTGTTAATTAAAGTTCCTTCATAACCTTTAAATTGTAAAGTTAAAAATGTGTTCTCATCTAATTTAAATGCAATTGGATAGGATTTTTTAGCTAAAATGGTAGCTGTTGCATTTTTACGAAGTTCTTTTATCTTAGTCCCATTTTCAATAGTAAAATCTATTGCAATTTCTAATAAACTATACGTTTGTTCAACACGCTGTTTGTAGGGTTTTAGCATATGAGTTTCAATCATGAAACCCAAAGTATTAAAAAGTGTTGTATAACCACTGGAATATCTAGGAGAATCAAAATACTGACTAAAACCTTCTTCCGGAGTTTTCCCCCAAACATTCACATAAGGAGTTATTGAAATATCTTTCTTTAGTAAAGATTCTTCAATTTGTGGTCGCATTTCATTTTCTATAAACTCACCTAATTCTCCACCAAGTTTATTATGCTGCGTAAAAAGGTGTGTAATTCCATATTGATAATCGGCACCGTTGCTCACATGGTTGTCAATAAAAACATCAGGATTTATTAAGTGAAAAATTTGAGCAAAAGCTTTCGTATTTCTTGTGTCAGCTTTTATAAAATCTCTGTTTAAATCATAATTCCGTGCATTTCCTCTAAATCCGTAAGCTATTGGTCCGTTTTGATTTACGCGAGAAGTACTATTTCTATTTAGCGAACCGCCAATATTGTAGATAGGAATTACAGCTAATATGGTATTTTCTAATTGTTTTATTTTGTTAGGATTTTTAACAATGTCTCTAAGTAATAGCATAGTTGCATCAATACCATCAGGTTCTCCAGGATGAATGCCATTATTAATTAGAATAACATTTTTTGATTCTCTAATTTCTTTAAAGTCGAATTTTTTAGAACTATCAAAAATAACTAGATGTAGCGGAAATCCACTGTCTGTTAGTCCCATTTCAAAAATTGAAATTTCGGGATACTTTTTGGCTAAACTTTTATAATAGTCAATTGTTTCAGAATAAGTGGAAGTTTCAGTGCCATTTGTTTTTTCAAAAGGAATTCTAAAGTCAGAATCTAAATTTTGAGAATTAATAGTGTAAAATGAACAGATTAAAAATAAAATTGTAAAACTTTTAGCCATCCAACTTATTTTTCGATTACACTTTTTGGAACAAAAATTGAAATATCGCCGCCATTTCTATAAACATCTCTAACAATACTTGAACTTATAAAAGAAGTGTCAGCTGAAGTTAATAAAAAGACGGTTTCAATATTTGATAATTTTCTATTGGTTTGAGCAATGGCTTTTTCAAATTCAAAATCTGCCGGATTTCTTAATCCTCTTAAAATAAAATCCACATCTAATTTTTGACAAAAATCAATGGTTAAGCCAGTATAGGTTTCTACTTTTATTTTTGGTTCATTATTGTAATTTTCCTTTATAAAATTTAAGCGCTGTTCTAATGAAAACATATATGTTTTATCGGTATTTATACCAATTGCAATAATTATTTCATCAAATAGTGGGAGTGCTCTATTAATAATATCAACGTGTCCTAAAGTGATTGGATCAAAAGATCCTGGGAAAATTGCTCTTCTCATGCTTAATTATTTAAAGCCATTTCAATGGCGTTATGAAAAAGTTTTTCTAAGCTAATGCCGGCAGCAGCAGCCTGTTGAGGAATTAAACTTGCATCTGTTAAACCAGGTACTGTATTTATTTCTAAAAAATAAGGCTCGTTATTTACTAAAATATATTCTGCGCGTGAAAAACCACTCATATTTAAAATCTGATAAACTTGGGAAGCTACTTTTTCTAGTTTTTCATGAACTTCATCAGAAATTCGAGCAGGGGTAATTTCTTCAGATTTCCCTAAATATTTGGC
>NZ_JBFFOE010000119.1:0-6484 GCF_041562875.1 Lutibacter sp.
ACCTGCATGGAGGGAACTGACTTCAGGAGCTTCACTTATTGATGCTGATGGCGATACAAAAATTGAAGTAGAGCAAACTCCCGATGAAGATAAAATACATTTTTCAACGGCAAATGTTGCTGGAGATGCCTCAGTTGAAAGAATGACTATAGACAAAGCAGGAGTTACAAAAATTGGAGATATTGCTGGTGGTAATAACACTAAAATTGAAGCTGATGGTACTCTTATGTTTGAGGGAGACGCTGAAGTTTGGGATGATTTAAGAGTTTCTATGGATAAGGGTTCCAGTTCAGCTTCTCTTGATTGGTTTCCAGGAGAATCTAGCGGTCCTCAAATTTGGTATTTTCGTGACGCAAAAGGGTTGGAATCTTTAAGTTTTCAAGTTCAATTGCCACATAGTTATAAAGAAGGAACTACTGTTTATCCACATTTACATTGGACACCAAATGCTTCTGAATCTGGTGACGTTGAATGGAATCTTGATTATACCTGGGTAAATTATGATGCAACAACTCCAGCAGTTTTTCCTGCAATAACTACTAGTACAGCTGTAGCAACTGGCCCTTTTACACAAAGAACACACTTGATTACGAGTTTAACAGTAGGTGGTGTTGGTTTAGATGGAACAGATAAAAAAATTTCAAGTATATTAATATGCCGTTTATGGAGGAATTCAGGTAATCCAGCCGATACATACACTAATGATGCAGGACTATTATCACTTGATTTTCATTTTCAAATAGATACTGTTGGAAGTAGAGCAACATTTGTAAAATAAGATGTTCATAAAAAATTAAATAAATAGGAATTAAGAACACTAAAAAATGTATCTTTATATGTTGAATTACAAATAGCTTATTTATAGTTGCTTAGCTATCTTAAAAAGTAAAGATTATTTATTATAGAACTTTTAAAAAAAATTGTATAACTTTTGAAAGAAAGTTGTACAATTTTTTTTGTGCATTTGTACAACTTTTGCGCCAACTAACAACCAATATAGTTTATTTAATGAAGTACTAAAGCTCGTTTAATAAGCAATTAACTACTGTTTAATAATGTAGTATAAAAATGTTACTTTTGGTAGTAACTAAAAACAATTAATTAGTATCCTAAAAAAATAGTGCTATGTCGTTACATTATCGAATTACAAAAAGAAGAAACAATATAAATAATACCGATGAGCCTCAATACATTATGCAGGCAGTTAGTAAAGGGATTATAGATTTAGATAAAATTTGTTATGATATTAGCCAGCAATGCACCTTAACCGAAAGCGATGTTGTTGGTGTAGTAAAAGCGTTGGGTAATAAACTGCAAGATAGTTTAGAGCAAGGCTATATTGTAGATATGGGTGATATTGGTAGGTTTAAATTAGGATTTAAAGGAACCGCAGAACTTGAGCCAAAATTATTGTCTAGAAAAAGCATTAAAAAGTTTATTTTAAATTACCAACCTTCTAAACGTATGAAAAACAACTTAAAGAAATCTATTCCAGTAGTGAAAGAAAAGTAATTTGTTTTATATAGTTAAAATAGTAGTTTTAAAAAAGTTGTTAAAAACATCTTAAATATTTCTTTTGAAGTTTAATACTCATAAAATACAATTAGATTTGTTTTTATGATGAGATGGATAATTTTTATTGCATTTGTACTTTTTATTGATTTTTATGCTTTTCAAAGTGTAAAAACAGTGACTAAAAACAAAATAGGTTATGTGATTTATTGGCTTTTTTCCATAGCTGTTTTTGGAAATGTGATTTACCAACTCACTACATTTAACAATTCAAAAGGCATGCCACAATCGGTTATGTTTGCTTTTGGATTGTTGATTTTATCTATGGTTCCCAAAGTAATTGCGCTAATAATTATGTTTGGCGAAGATATTTTTAGAATTTTAAAAGGAGGGTTTAATTATTTTATTGGTTCAAAATCAACTACTTTTTTAGTGGATAGACGTGAGTTTGTGAGTAAAGTGGCATTAGGTCTAGCCGCAATTCCATTTGCATCAGTTTTATATGGTATGGCTAGGGGTAAATACAATTACCAAGTAATAAAACACACGTTGTTTTTTGATGATTTACCTAAAAAGTTTGAGAATTTTAAAATCACCCATATTTCTGATATTCATTGTGGTAGCTTTGATGATGCTGAAAAAATAAGTGCAGGGATTGATTTGATAAATGAACAAGCATCAGATGTTATTTTATTTACGGGCGACCTTGTAAATAATACTGCTGATGAAATGGTTCCCTGGATTCCGTTATTTAAATCGTTAAAAGCACCGTTAGGAAAATTTTCAGTTTTGGGAAATCATGATTATGGCGAATATGTACGTTGGAAAACTCCAGAAGAAAAAGAACAAAATTTTCAAGCAATAAAAGAGTTACACCCTCAAATTGGTTTTAATTTATTGTTGAATGATAGTGTTTATATAGAAAAAGAGAATGAAAAAATAGCGTTGGTTGGTGTCGAAAACTGGGGGACTCGTTTTAAAAAAGCAGGTGATTTAAACCTAGCTTCTTCAAAAATTTCAAAAGAAGATTTCAAAATATTATTAAGCCACGATCCTTCACATTGGGAAACTGAAGTAAAAAATCATGCAAATAATTATCAGTTAACTTTAAGTGGTCATACGCACGGAATGCAGTTTGGAATTGAAATTCCTGGTTTTAAATGGAGCCCTGTTCAGTATATATATAAACAATGGGCAGGTATTTATAATGAAATAGGTCGCACTATAAATGTGAATAGAGGATTTGGTTTTTTAGCATTTCCGGGAAGGGTTGGTATTTGGCCCGAAATAACCGTAATTACTTTGAAAAAGAAGTAGATAACCATTTTTCAAATTAAAATGTTACATTTGTAAGTACAGTAGGCTTTATTTTTTGATTATTGTTAGAAAAGATGATAAAATTATGACAAAATTTGGAGAATTAATTAGTTCAGATATTCCTGTTTTAATAGACTTTTTTGCAGAATGGGAGGAGGATTCTAGTGATTTACATAGTGTTTTAAGAAATGTAGCAGCAGCTCTTGGAGACAAAGCAAAAGTGATTAAAATTGACATTGAAAAAAATGAAACACTTGCAAATGCTTTAAGAATTAAAGGAAATCCAACGTTTATAATTTACAAAGATGGTGAAATGAAATGGCGTCAATCTGGAAATCAAGATGCAAATACTTTAATTAGTTTAGTTGAGCAATACATTTAAAAGCCCCCTAACCCCAGAAGGGGAATAAAATAATTAAGGATATTAAGAGACAAGTTATCAGTTTTTTTCTCTATTCTATTTCTCTTTTGTTTAAATGATTACTTTTTCACTATTCAATACTTTTAAATAAAAACCCTTTAGAGGTATAATATTCTAAAAGTTGAGGTAGTACAAATTTTAATTTTTCACTAGCCTTAACGCTGTCATGAAAAACAACAATACTTCCATTTAAAGTGTGTTTAATAACATTTTTTAAACATTTTTCTTTTGAAATTGAAGTATCAAAATCAGCACTTAAGACATCCCACATAACAATTTTATAGCCTTTTCCTTTAATCTGTTTAGCTTGTGAAAAGCTTAATTTTCCATAAGGTGGGCGGAAAAGTTTTGGTTTTTTTTGGAAAGCTGATTCAGCTTTATTAATATTATCTAAATAATCAGCCGTTGTTGTTTTTAAACCATGAAGGTGATTATGAGTATGATTACCTATTGAATGGTTATTGTCAATTATTTTTTGGAAAATTTCAGGGTGTTGTAGTACATTTTTACCAATGCAAAAAAAAGTAGCTTTTGCATTGTATTTGTTTAATTGATCTAATGTCCATTCTGTAATTTCAGGAGTTGGCCCATCATCAAAAGTTAAATAAATTGCTTTTTCTTTTTTAGAAAAACTCCAAACCCAATTTCTGAAAATAAATTTTACAAGACTTGGAGTTTTTACTAAATAAGGCTTCATTATTATTCTTTACTTATTAAAAAATCAAATAATTTTAAGTATTCAACATACTCTTCTTTAATTGAATTAGCATATGTTTCTTCATCAAAACGAATGGCTGTTTTAACTATTTGGTCATACATTAACAAACTACGTTCAACTTCATTAAAAACGCTTTCAATTTCAGACTCATCAAACTGACTGTAATAGGTTAAATTTTCTTGTAATGCAGTTTTTAATTCGGAAGCTAATTTTCTGGCTTTTTCTTTTTTATCTAAACTATAGTATAAATCTAGATAAGAAATTAACATACTGTAATGTCCAAATTTATGTACAGGCATTTTTTCTAAAGAAATGTCTAAAATTTCTTCAGCCTTCTCTAATTTATTTTCTTCAATTAATGTTCTAGCCAATCGCTCCATATTGTTACGGTAGGAGACTGAGTTTTTTCTGGTTTCAGGATCTAAATAAATGTTATCATCAGTTATGTTTCTCCAATCCCAATTTTTCACATTTTCGTACATAATATCTGTATTTATACGACCCATCTCAAAGAAATTACCATCATTTGGAGTTTTAATTGGTACTAATCTATATGCCATTCCATCTAATTGTAAGTAATCTTTTAGCCAAATATATTCTTCAGCAGCTTGTGCACCACCAGTGAAATAAATTGGTTTTTCCCAATTGTTATTGGCTAAAATATCAAGCATTAAAATTCTATTTTTTGAAAGTGCAGTTGAAACTTCAATGTCAATATAAGGAACAATTAAATCAGCATCTTTTTGAGCAACAATACCATTTTTTAAAACAGTTTCTTTATTTACCGGAATTCTAATTTTAGTTGTAGGTAACACTTTTTCTTTAATCCCATCATCATCTAAATCATAAAAAGTAATGTCTTTGTCGCTTTCAATCCATTTCATAAAATAATCAATATCAACAATAGAATCTTTAAATTGAGGATAATTCATTTCCTGAACTTGTTCAAAAAAGTAAGCAACGTCCAAAGATCCTAACTTGTATTTATCGTGTGTTAATTGAGAAGGAATAGGATCAGCTTTATATGTTTTTCGCTTCATTTGATCTATATACCAATCGGTTTGAAAAAGACTGGTGTTAATCAATTTCATATCAGTTCTATAGTTTTCAACTTCTTGCATATACCACAAAGGGAATGTGTCATTATCTCCAATAGTAAATAATATGGCATTTGGGGCACAAGAATCTAAATATGCTTTTGCATTTAAATGAGAAGTATATCGGTTTGAGCGATCATGATCATCCCAATTTTCAAAAGCCATTAATGTTGGTACGGCTACTAATGAAACTAGTGTAACCGCTATGGCTACTGCGTTTTTATTTGCATATTTTTTTAAATATTCAAATAAGGCAAGTACACCAAAACCAACCCAAATAGCAAAAATGTAAAAGGAACCAACGATGGCATAATCTCGTTCCCTTGGTTCAAATGGTTTAGGATTTGTATAAAATATAATGGCTAAACCAGTGAAAGCAAAGAATAAGAGAAGTGTGTAAAAGTCGTTTTTGTTTTTCTTAAGTTGAAAAACAAGTCCAATGATTCCTAAAATTAAAGGAAGAAAATAATAGGTATTTCTACCTTTATTATTTTTTACATCTGAAGGTAAATTAGATTGTGGTCCTAAATGTAATTCATCAATAAATTGAATTCCACTTAGCCAATTTCCATTTTCTAAATCAAGTTGACCTTGCTCATCATTTTGCCTTCCAACAAAATTCCACATAAAATATCTTCCATACATATAGCCAAATTGAAAATCAATCATAAATTTGATGTTTTCAATAAAAGTGGGCCTTCTTTTACTGCTTTGAGGAATTCCTGCTATGGATTTGTAGTTTTTAATGACTCCGGCATCTGTACTTACCATTCTTGGAATAAAACCTTTGTGTTTGTTACTCCAGTTTGGTAAGGCATCTTTGTAATTATTTACAATTACATATTTGTTGGTTTTTTCATCTTTCTCATATTTCGGCTTATCATCTCTTGTTGGATCTTCAGAATCAGTATCTCTATTGTAAATAAGTGAATAATAAGTGTCGTAAAAAACATTAGCATCACCATATTGTTCACGATCATAATAAGCTAATAATTCTCGGGCACTTGAAGGATTATTTTCGTTAATAGTGGTGTTTGCATTGGCTCTAATTGGTAGCATTAACCAAGATGAAAACCCAATCATAATAAACAGTACAGATAGAATTAGTGTATTGGCTTCAACATATTGTTTTTTATGAGTATAATTTATTCCAAAGTAAAAAGCTGCAATTAAAAGGAGGAAGGCAATAATACTTCCAGAGTTAAAAGGCAATCCTATTGAATTTACAAAAAATAATTCCAGTGCACTAAAATATTTTAAGGTATATGGAAATAGCATTTTAAACACAAATACCAAAACTAGTATTGAAACTACATTGGCAATAATAAATTGTTTTGGAGTTAAATTTGTGTATCTCTTATAAATATAAAGAAATACAATGGATGGAATTACTAATAAAGATAAAATATGAACTCCAAA
>NZ_JBFFOE010000120.1:0-6366 GCF_041562875.1 Lutibacter sp.
AAATCCGCCAAACAAAATTCTATTAAAAAACCCGAACCAAAGATGTTTGCCAACGGGCTTTTATAAGATTTGTGCGACTGGAAAATCGGAGATTTTTCGGTGGTAGCAAATCGTTTGTTGAATGTTTGTCAGTTCGTTATTTAGTTTAAATGTAAGCATAAATTTTATGAGTTGTTGCCATTTAGCTGCTTTTTGGTCATTATATTCAAATCATTTTTCATAGTTACAATTTTTATTATTTTTTAATTTCAATCACTCTTTTATTCCTTAACGTTTTTCTTACGTTCCTTATAGTCATTTTTGTACTCCTTAACGCTTATCTTTAACTCCTTTGAGTCATTCTTGCGCTCCTTATAGTCATTCTTGTATTCCTTAACGTCTATCTTGAGTTCCTCATTGTCATTTTTGTACTCCTTAACGTTTATCTTGAGTTCCTCATTGTCATTTGTGTATTAATTAAGGCTCATTTTCAATTCCTCTGAGTTATTTTGCTATTTTTCAACTCATACAGTATTTTCTTTTGATTCTTTTTTTATTATTTATTTCATTGCTCAAATTCTCCGTTGTAATAAAAATTGAAAATAATCAATTATAAATCAAATAGTAGAGTGGAAGTCAATCTGAAATTTGTCAGACTTGTTGAATTTTATTTTAAAGAACTTTATCAGTTTGTTGCTCTTCCGCAGTTAATGGCAACTTGTTATATCATTACTTATACTACTGTTCTCCGCCTCAAATTGTCGGGATAAACGCATGTTTTTGTATTCTTTATCGGTTTTATGATACCATTGAAATGTTGCAATTTTTTAAGTATCTAGCTAACAAATATAGCTAATTAAAATATAGGTTTAAACGAAATAGATTAATTTAGATAAACTCTAAATAAAGATTTTGAAATCTTTTCAGTATTATTTTATTATCCCAGAATAGATGAAATATCAGGATTCTGTAGCATCTATAAATGATACTTCAAATTATTTATTATATAGAAGCTGCATTGGGAGAAGGAGAAAAAACAGGAAATGAATGTGTTTCAAAATTTATTGTTGAAAGAGATATATAGTACTTTTAAAAATAATTTTTAGAAACACCAAATAATGGAGCTTCTGAAATCCGCCATTAAATAAAAATTTATAATATTAAAAATCTATTGTAAAATCACTAGAATAATCTTTTGGTAGTTCAGCTCCAATATCTCTTAAATAATTTTCCAAACCACTCATAGATTTATGGCGCGTAATTGTCATAAGTTTATGTTTTGATTCTAATTGTGTTAAACCTTGTTTTAAAAAGCTATTATATAAATCTAGTGCAAAAGTGTGCCTAAAACTATAAATACCATAATCATTATTTAAATTAAGCTTATTCTTTAATTTTTTAAACCGTCTTATAAAAAAATCTGTTTTACTTTTTTCTCTACTGGTGTTCCATAAAGCTGGTTTAAATTCATTTGTAAAAATATGGTAATTATTTTTTTTATAATCAATATCTAATGTTTCTATTACAGATCTTAATTTATCAATAATTAAAACAGTTGAGCTATCTTCAGTTTTGGTTTTCACTTCAATAATACCTCTTATTAAATCAATATTTTCAACTTTAATTCTGGTTACTTCAATAGGCCTTAGAAAAGCATACATTACAAATTGAATATACTTAAATAAATAAGGATCATTTGCAAGTAGATATTTTTTAATATCAATCAATTGCAATTTTGTAAATGGTTTATTCTTTTTTGGAACTTCTTTATGTTTGGGAATACTATTTGTAAAATTTTGTTTTAATATATCATCATTTACTAATTGCTGAATTAAAGAAACAACTAATCGTCTATAATTATTTCTAGTAATGCTAGTAATTTCATTTTTTGTTGTTAAATTATTTAGAAATAATGAAATATGTCTTTTTGTTAAGTCTTCAATATTTTTTTTTGTTAAATTATTCTCATTAATCCAGCCTATAAAAACATTAAATAAACTTCTATGTGAATGTTTAGTTGTTTCGGCCCATACTTTGCATTTTTCAGTAAAAGCCAATTGCAATGCTTCTGCAATTGTATAAGTTGTTTTATTTATATCTTCTAATTTGGTATTCTCTGTAAATGGGTTATATCCGTCTTGTAGCCAACACGTAACTCCTTGTTGTAAATATTTAATTGCAATGTTCCGTTTAGTTACTGAAGTAATAGTATTAATACCAGCTTTCACAATAAACCGTTCCATTTTATCAGTATATGGATTTCTATAAGAGTAATACACATACCAATCTTTATCAATATCAACTTCATTAGTTTTGATACCTTTTCCTTTAAACATTTTTACTTTTGAATATATCATTTTAAATTTAAAAAGTGATACGGTAAGTGATATTTTTTGTTTTTGAATTTCCATTTTTAAGTAATTAAAGTTTGAAAAAAACATTATAATTACTTGTAAAACAGTTAGTTGAAAGGAGTGCACATAATAAGATTCGAACTTACACGAGCTATTGCTCACCAGCCCCTCAAGCTGGCGCGTCTACCAATTCCGCCACATGTGCATTTTATACTACTTAAAATAAAAAAAGTTAAGCATAAAGCTTAACTTTTTTTGTGACCGGGCTGGGGCTCGAACCCAGGACCACCTCCTTAAAAGGGAGGTGCTCTACCAACTGAGCTACCAGGTCATTTATTCCTTCCGCAATTGCGAGTGCAAATATACCACCTAATTTGAAAAAAACAAGTTTTTTTGTATTGTTTTTTAAACGATATTTGTTTTGAAATTCTAAAGCACTAAATATTAGTTTATGAAAATTGTTTTATTAGGTTATATGGCAAGTGGAAAATCAGCTGTTGGTACTATTTTATCTAATAAGTTAGGTGTGCAATGCATTGATCTTGATAATTTTATAGAAGAAAATGAACAATCAACTATTTCTGAAATTTTCAAGACAAAGGGTGAAATTTATTTTAGAAAAAAAGAAGGAGAATATTTAAAAGAATTACTAAATTTAAAAGAAGATTGTATCATTTCATTAGGAGGAGGGACTCCTTGTTATGGTAATAATATGGAATTCATTGAAAATAATTCAAAATCTTTTTATTTAAAAGCATCTATAAACACCCTATTTGATCGATTAAATGGTGAAACTTTAAAAAGACCTTTGGTTGCCTCAATTGGAAAAGAAAATTTGAAGGAATATATTGCAAAGCATTTATTTGAACGTACGCTTTTTTATCAAAGAGCACAACATACAGTTACTGTAGATGAAAAAAGTATTTTTAAAATTGTTGATGAAATAGTTGAGCTACTCTAAAATAGCATATGAATTTTCACCTTCAAATAGCACTGATACATGCTCATGCATAGATGTAGACAATGAAATTCCTTTATAATCAGCTTTTACAGGGTATTTTTTATGGTTTCTATCTACCAAAACTGCAGTGCTAAAACGTTTTAATGGAACTTCTAAAAAATGCTTGATTCCATAAATTAAAGTGGTTCCGGAATTTAAAACATCATCAACTAAAATTAATGATTTATTTTTATAATCTAATGGTTTTAAACTTGAGGATACTTCGTTTAGAGGGTTTTTCTTATCAATAAAAACTTCACATAAAACTACATTTAAATCTGAAATTTCATTTAATGCCTTAAGTATTTTTTCAGCAAAAACATAACCATTACCAGTTATACCGGCAATTATTATTTCTTTTTCCTTGCAGTTATCTTCATAAATTTGATAAGCAATTCGTCTTGTCTTATTATGAATTTGTTCGTTGGTTAATATAATAGAACTTTCCATGGAAACTTATTTTTTTTCAAAGATAAAAAACAATTCTCTACCAAATCTAGGTTTTATAGAATTATAACACTTGTCAAGTGTTAGGATATTAAATTTTTTAGAAAATAGTTGTAAATACTCGTCTAAACTTCCACCAAATGGAGGTCGCCCTTCTTTTGTTAAGTCAAAATCAAAAAGTAATCCTATTAGTTTTCCTTTTTCTTCTAATAAACTCGCCATTTTATTAACGTACTTTAATCTGATATCAGGATGTAATGAACAAAAAAAAGTGTGTTCTACAATTAAATTGTATTTTTTGTTATGCTTAAAAAAATCAGCTTCTATTAAGTTATTTTCTGGAAAAGAAGCAACTCTTTCTTTTAAGTTTTTAAGTGGTTGTAATGCAATATCTATAACATCAATATTTTTAAAACCTTTGTTATGTAAATATTCTGCTTCATAGCTGTTTCCAGCTCCAGGAATTAGTATTTTTAAATCTTTGTTGGATAATTGACTAAAATAAGCTTCAAGAGGAGAAGAAATATGGCCAATATCCCAACCAGTTGCTTTTTCAATATATTGCTGTTCCCAATAATTTTTATCAAATGGATTTTTCATAAATTTATAACGATTTCATTAAACCACCATCAATAGTGATATTAGTTCCTGTAATATAGGAAGCATATTCTGAAGCTAAAAAAGAGACTAAATAAGCGAATTCTTCAGATTTACCTAGTCTTCCTGCAGGAATATCATTTACAATAGATTTTAAATTGTCTTCAACTGAAATTCCCTTTGAAATAGCCTGAGTTTGGTTTAGTTCTTGAATTCTTTTTGTGTCAAATTTACCTGTTAAAATATTATTAATAGTAATGCCAAAAGGAGCAATTTCACGCGATACTGTTTTTGCCCAAGTAACTACTGCAGCTCTTATAGAATTTGATAAAACAAGATACGATATAGGCTCTTTAACTGTTATTGAAGTTGCGTTAATAATTCTACCAAACCTGTTTTTTTTCATATTTTCAATAGCTAACATTGTAATATGATTTGTTGTTTTGAATAACAAATCAAATGCTTGTTGATAATCGTTTGTGCTTTTGTCAAAAACTCCTCCTGATTCTGGGCCGTTGGTATTGTTGATAAGTATATCTATTTGATTATTTTTGAAGTAGTTTATCGTTGTTTTTTCAAATGAGCCAAAATCATAAAAGTCAGTGATAATATATTGATGTTTTTGATTATAATCAGTATTCAGTTCAGAAAGTACTTGTTTTAATTTGTCTTCATTTCTGGCCATTAGTGTTACGGATGCTCCGCATAAGGCTAATTGTAGTGCTATTGCTTTACCTAAACCTTCAGTACTTGCGCCAACAAGCGCTTTTTTATGTTGTAAATTAATCTTCATCACTATGAAATTCATTTATATCTCGTCTATCTTTTTTTGTAGGCCTTCCTTCTCCCTTTTTTCTATAATAGTCTTTAGAATATTTTAATAAATCTAATTTTTCAAACTCTTCTGCAGGTGTAATATCTTTTCTATATAAATCAACAAGTTTAGCTCCAACACGACTTGCAGGGATATCTAAAACTTCAATTTCATAATTAATCTGATTCTTACGAATCGTAATTTTTTCATGATTAAAAACTGTTTTTGAAGGTTTTAAATTATCGCCATTCATTTTAATATGACCTTTTCTGCAAGCTTCAGTAGCGTTATTTCTAGTTTTATAATAACGTACACACCATAAATATTTATCAATTCGCATTAAATTCCTATAATAAAGTTAAATTTTATCTTTTATCTTTTAACAAAGGTATGAAAATAGTATCTTGCGCACTTAAAAATTAGACTGAATGAAATTTAAAAATTTATTTTTTATACTAGCTATAGCACTAGTTATTTTTTCTTGTAAAAATGATAATAATGATGCAACTAGTACAGATCCTGCAGCACAATCTTTATTGGATGATGAAGCTTTAATTGAGTATTTGCAAACGCATTATTTAAATGAAGATGATGGTGGACTTTGGACAATTACTAATGGAGAAACTCCAATAATGGATGATGATAGGCTTGCTGTACAAGATATTATAAAAGATGATATTGCATATAAACTATATTATTTGAAAGAACAAGAAGGTATAACAATTTCACCTTCAAGAGCAGATTCTGTATTAACAACTTATACAGGTATGCTTTTAGATAGTACGGTTTTTGATTCTAGATCTTCAGTAGTTTGGTTTTCACTTACAAATGTAATTGATGGTTGGGGATACGGTTTTACAAATTTTAAAGGAGGAACTAAATTTATTAATGATGATGAATCTTTTTACTATACAGATTCAGGTAAAGGTATTTTATTTATTCCATCAGGTTTAGGTTATGGAAGTTTTGGAAATGGTTTTATCCCAGGAAATGCACCTTTAATTTTTCAGATAACATTGGATGCTGTAAATGAATCGGACGATGATCATGATGGTATTTTATCTAAAAATGAAGATTTAGATAACGATGGTAATGTTAAAAATGATGATACAGATGGTGATGGAATTATGAATTATTTAGATAGTGATGATGATGGTGATGGAATTTTAACGAAA
>NZ_JBFFOE010000121.1:0-6364 GCF_041562875.1 Lutibacter sp.
ATTTTAATGCACCTGAAGGCAAATTTAAATTCTCTTTTATTTCACCACTTTTTATGCGTTCTAATCGCAATAATCTCTTAATTCCTGTTCGTGAATACCCATCAATTGGATATGGATTAAAACCCACAAAAGACCAACACAACCCAACAATAACAGTCATTTTCAAATAATTCTTCATTTTATATTTTTTTTGAAAGTAGTACTTCTTTGTTTTTGTCAATTTTTGGGGTAATCGATTCTAAATAGGTTGAACTTAATGCCTTTTTATTTTCTACAAACGGACGAATTTGAAACAACCACAATTTATTATTTTTAAATCCAAGCTCCACGTCATAAGCTCCTTTATATTCGGCATTTACTTCTTTTGCCATTTTATTTCTTACATTTTTAGCTAATTCTCTTATATCTTTTATATTCTGTTCGTTTAAAATAGCCATTTCAAAAGTTGCAGATTTTTTAGCGGTTCCACCAGTAATTGGTAAACTATTGTAAAATGGTTCACGAGATGGAGCTATTAATTTATTAGATCCTTCAAAACTTAATTCATAAGCCTCTGCTGATTGACCTTCAACTGCACCACCAGCGCCTCTGCTAAAAGCAATGGTTAAATCTTTTGAATTTCCAGAATTAATTCCTGCTGTAATCATTACTCCCGAATAATTTACATCAACACTTGGAATTACTAAAATTGAAGGAAATACATTTTCTGGATTCAACAAATATTTTTGACGCCATTTAAAACTACGTTCTGTATATGGTGACGCCCAAACATCTTTTATTCCTTGTAAAATTTTGTCTTTTGAAACTACATTAAATAAAGTCAAATTCAAACCAGCTCCCGAAAAATCTTTTAAATCTTCCATATTGGTATCGCTTCTTAAAAACACAGGAATTTCACCCAATTTCTTTCCTAAAACAGTTTGAAATTCAGTTTCTAATTGCGAAATAAAACTTGCTTGAATTGGCATTTTTTTTATGGCTTCACGCAAAGTTTCTAATTGTTTTAATTGAAATTTTTCTACTTCGTCTTCAGAAATATTATTTGAACGTTGCTTATCAGCTTCCAAAAAAATATTGGTTAAAAAATTCCAATATGAAACATTTTGACCCGACATTTGCTGATTCATATGTGATTTAAAAATTCCAAAAGGAATTACAATTCCTTCCACCACTTTATCTGGAAACATTTTTTTCAATTGCCCCAAATTAGCAGCTTTTGGTCCGCATAATTTACCAGAATCCTTTGCATCAACATTTCTCATATTTAAAATGCTATTCACATCTAATCGAATATTTTCAACAGGAACAGCAATTTTAGTTTCTTTTCTGGCTTTTTTTGAAAATAAAGCAAGCTCTTCAACAGTCATATCTTTCTCCAATTTTAAAATCACATTTCCTTTATTAGAAACCGCATAAAATACTTTTTGACCATTAAATTTCTTTAAATTTTGAAGATTATCATCAGACATTGCAGCGTTTGGAATCCCTAAATTACGTGCCAATAATTGTACGTGCGACACTAAATTTCCTTCAGCAACAGTAGCTATTCCTCCCACTGGTTTTAAATCGGATGGAGGTTTTTGAAAAATATAAATTTTTGTTGAAGAAACTTCAACTCCTTCAGGAGAACCATCAATAACAACTAACTCTCCAAAAGCATAACCCGGATTTAAACCACGAACCGAACTTTGGTTTGAAATATTGAATACTTTATTGGTTAAAGAAGATTCAGTGGCAATAATATCACCCAAATCAGCCACAGCTTTTCCTAAATGTAAAGCTGCAGAACTTCGTATTTTATCATCAATAAACCGGTATGATTTTGGCTCAAAACCAGTATAAATAGCAACAATTTCTTCGTAGATTGCTTTTACCATAGATGAACTCCACTCAACTTCACTTCTTGCCGATTGTAAAATGGCAGTCAATTCATTTAAAGTTAGTGATTCTTTATTTTTTGGTTTTATAACGGATTCAATTTCATTCCATTCCCACAATTCAATATAGCCAGCTCCAGCACTTGCCATTGCTAAAAAATACGTTTTATCTAACAATTCTTTTAGTGTTACTGGCTGCCATTGCGATGCATTTTTAAACACAATTTCTTCTAATTTTAAAGAAGCATCTAATAATTGAACTCTTGCAGTTGCTCTTTTTTCAACTAAAATTGCTTTTCTAATTTCTAACAATAAGTTCGCTGATTCAGTAACCAAATTAGCAGGTTTTGTTTCGGTACTATTTTTAATTGAAAACTCTTTTATGGCATTTCCTATGGGTGTATTTTTAAGCAAACTTGTTTTTTGAGACAATGCATGAATATCTATTGCTTTGTAAAAATTACTCATGGTTACAAGCAACTCATCAAACTTTAAATTTAACGCATTCGTTAATTCTGAAGCGTATTTGGTTTTAAATTGTTGTACTTTTTCAATATCCGAAAATTCAGGTTGTCCGTGAATTTTAACCCGCAAATCCATAAATGCAGGAAATAAATCGGACAAAACTTTCGATTGACTTCGCATTAATTGCGCAACATTATCATCTCCTTTATGCGGAATATCTTTTAAGGACTCACGAATTAAAAAGAAATTTTTAGTGATACTCGTATCTCCCGTTAATAACCATTTATAAAAATCAATTCCCCAAGCTTCTTCATCTTCAACCTGAATAGCACCTCTATAATATTGTGCTTTTTGTAAAATCCACCCATCATCTACACCTCGTAAATACTTATCTAATTGATATTGTTTTAAACGCGAATTATGATTTTGAGAATCCCAAAACTCTTGATGCTCAGTATATGCCAATATTTGACCTAAAAAAACATTATTTTTCTTTGCAATATTCTCAACAACATCTTTATAGCGCGCATGTTGAACACCAGAACCAATAGAATCTGGACAAGGGTCTTTTGGCATTCTTACACTTCCATCTTTACAAAACCAACGAATGTCTTTATAAGGCCCCCGAAGATCTGTTTTAAAAGAAGTAATTTGCTCTTTAATATATTGATTGTCAAAATTTTGAGAGAAGGCTGCTATTGAAAACAAACCAATCAAAATGCTTAATACGTTGTTTTTCATAATAATTTTATGGATATAATTTTATGAATCTCAAATATAATTCCATAATTTTAAATTTACTCTATTTATATTCTAAATCAAATTTTATTGCACAACTATTTATTTTAAAATTAGTCTTCAATTTTAAAATAGGTGCACTTTATTTCATTATTTTTATCAAAATAATTAGACTCTTTAGAGTTATTTGTCCATAAAATAATATTTAGCAATCACTTTTATCATGAGTAAAACATTAGTTTCATCAAAAGCAAATTTCGGTACACTTCCTGTTTTTTTAACCGCTATCTCAACAATATTAGGAGCGGTTATGTTTTTACGTTTTGGATTTGCTGTTGGTTCAGTGGGTTTTATGGGTGCCTTATTAATTATTATAATTGGTCATATGGTTACCATCCCAACTGCCATGGCTTTAGCTGAAATTGCAACCAATCAAAAAGTTGAAGGTGGTGGAGAATATTTTATTATTTCACGTTCTTTTGGATTAAATATAGGAGCAGCCATTGGTATTACTCTGTATTTATCCCAAGCAATTAGTGTGGCTTTTTATGTGATAGCATTTGCAGAAGCTTTTGAAGCTATAAAACCATGGGTTGCATCAGAATTTGGTTACGAATTATTTGACAATCGATTATTTAGTATTCCTGCCTTATTGCTCTTAATTTGGTTGATGGTTACTAAAGGTGCAGATTTAGGAATGAAAGCATTGTATGTAGTAGTTGCTATATTAGCTATTTCTTTAATACTTTTCTTTATGGGGTCAACACCTTTCGGTGAAGTTTTTGATAGTTCTCAATTATTAAATAATGTTTCCTCTGATAAAGGTTTCTTTTATGTTTTCGCCATTATTTTCCCTGCATTTACAGGAATAACTGCAGGAGTTGGTTTGTCGGGTGATTTACGTGAACCTAAAAAATCTATTCCGTTGGGAACACTTGCAGCTACCATTGTAGGAATGATTCTATATGTTTTTATAGCTTTAAAATTAACATCTTCCGCAAGTGCAGATGACTTGATAAATAATCAATTAATCATGAGTAAAATTGCACTTTGGGGTCCAATTATACCCATAGGTTTAGCTGCTGCAACTATTTCATCTGCATTAGGTTCTTTTATGGTTGCTCCTCGTACATTACAAGCTATTGGAGGGGATAATGTATTCCCAAATAAGTTCTTGAATATTTGGGTTGCAAAAGGAACAGCTAAAAATAACGAACCTAGAAATGCAACCATTTTAACTAGTGCAATTGCTTTAGTTTTTGTGTTAATGGGTGATGTTAACGCCGTAGCAGAAATTATTTCCATGTTTTTTATGGTTACCTATGGTTCACTTTGTTTAATTTCATTTATGCAACATTTTGCAGCAGATCCGTCCTATCGCCCTTCTTTTAAATCTAAATGGTATCTTTCTCTTTTGGGAGCTATTATGAGCATTTATTTAATGTTTAAAATAAATACGCCTTATGCCCTTTCTGCTATAGCATTAATGGTTGTTTTATATTTTTATATTACCATGAAAAATGATAATAAAAAAGGTATGGCTACTATTTTTCAAGGTGTTATCCACCAAATTAGTAGAACTATTCAAGTATTTCTTCAAAAAACTGAAAAAGAAAAAACGGTAGAAGCCTGGAGACCAGCAGTAATATGCCTATCAAAAGATAGTTTTAAACGTTATGGGGCTATGGAAATGATGAAATGGATATCATATAGATATGGTTTTGGAACCTATATCCATTTTGAAAAAGACTACTTTTCAACAGAAACTAAAAAAAATGCTGAATTAAAACTTGAAAAATTAATTAAATCGGCAGCAGTAAGCAAAAATAATGTTTTTATTGAAACATTAATTTCACCTTCTAACACAGCTGCAATTATTCAAGCAATTCAACAACCTGGCATTTCTGGGCAACCAAATAATATGATGCTTTTTGAATTTAAAAAAGGAGAAAAGGAATGGTTAACAACAATAATTGATAATTTTAGTGTTTTAAAAAGCGCACAATATGATTTATGTATTTTAGCTTCTTCCGACAAAGGATTTGGCCATAAAAAAGAAATTCATATTTGGATACGTAAAGTAGATTATGAAAATGCGAATTTAATGATTTTACTATCCTATATTATTTTAGGCCATCCTGATTGGAAAAAAGGGCAAATTAAAATATTTGCAACTTTTGCTAAAGAAAATATTGCACAAGAAGAACAAAATTTAATTGAATTAACTTCTTCTGGTCGCTTACCTATTTCAGCAAATAATATTCGTGTTTTACCTATTGAAGGAAATAAAAGCAGGTTAGATTTGATTAATGAAAATTCTGCAGATGCCGATTTAACTTTAATTGGTTTTCACGAAGGCATGATGAAATCTGAAAATAACTTGGAACTTTTTGAAGGTTATGACAAGATTGGGAATATTCTTTTTGTTAACACATTAACTTCAAAATCAATTAAATAATTTTCTTAGAATATAAATTAATTGTTTAATTTATATTCTAAGAAAATTAAAAAACCAAATTAGTTTCAAAAGGTACAGACCATTTAGAAGCTCTACCTATTGCCGGAATTAAAGTAGCAAAAACTTCTAGTTCTCTCGATGAATTTGAAGCTCCTTTTTTTTGTTTACCCAATTTAAGTGCTATAGGCGTTTGCAGTTGAATAGTTTCCTTATTAGCTGTAATATTTAACATTTTCTTACCCAAAAAATGATCTTTTCTATCAAAAGTCACCCCAAAAACGTCACTTTCATCCCAATTTCCAATAATAACTGGGATATCTACCTTTCCATGAATATCATATACAAATAAATAAAGTAAATATTCCATTTCTAACTTTAAATCTAATGAATGAAACTCTATCTGAGTATTTATAATAATATCAGAAATATTGTCACCTACATGAATAATTTCGGGAATTGATTCTAAAAAAACGGAATTAATTTTTGCCATAATTTTCTTTTTTAGCTGTTATTTTTCTTTTGATTGAAATTAAAACGCCTACCAAAACACCCATTGAAAAACTCCCCAGTATTACAATAACACTAGAAAAAGATAATTTCCAAAAAAGAAATTTCACATCTACAACTTCAGCATTTTGAAGTGAAAAAATTACAATTAAAGTTGCAAATAAAATAGCAACAAAAGTCTTAAGTTTCATATCTGTAAATTTTAATAGGTATTCTATTTCAAGTCTAAATTAACCTATTTTTTTGATGTTTTTTACTTTTTAACAATCTGAGAGTTACCAATCAATCCAGCAACTTTTATATCAGGTTGACCATATAC
>NZ_JBFFOE010000122.1:0-6345 GCF_041562875.1 Lutibacter sp.
GGTATTGCAACCCAAGATAAAGAGTTACGAAAAAACTTCAAAGGCACACCCGAACATGTAATTAATTTCTTCTTTTATATTGCTGAAGAATTAAGAGGTATTATGGCTCAGCTAGGATTCAGAACTATGGATGAAATGATTGGACAAACTTCAAAAATAAATTCAAATAAAGCGATTACTCATTATAAAGCTAAAGGTTTAGATTTATCCTCCATTTTACATGTACCTGAAGGTTACAGTAAAATGCCTTTAAAAAATACAGAAAAACAAGATCACGCATTAGAAGGTGTACTTGATTTCGAAATTCTAAAAGACTCACACAGAGCTTTATTTAGAAAAGAAAAAATGACTTTAAACTATCCTATTTGTAATATGGATAGATCTGTAGGTGCTATTGTAAGTAATGAAATTTCAAAAGTTTATGGTCATTTAGGGTTACCAGAAGATACTTTAAGCATTAATTTTACAGGCTCTGCCGGTCAAAGTTTTGGAGTATTTGGAGCACATGGTTTAACATTTACAATTGAAGGAAATAGCAACGATTATTTAGGAAAAGGATTATCTGGAGCAAAAATCATCGTAAAAAAACCAGCCAAAGCAGATTTTATTGCTGAAGAAAATATTATTGTGGGAAATGTTTGTCTGTTTGGTGCCATTGAAGGTGAAGCCTATATTAACGGTATTGCAGGTGAACGTTTCGCTGTTCGAAACTCAGGTGCAACTGCTGTTGTAGAAGGCGTTGGAGATCACGGATGTGAATATATGACTGGTGGTAAAGTAGTTGTACTTGGTAAAACAGGACGAAATTTTGCTGCAGGAATGAGTGGTGGTATAGCTTATATCTACGATCCAGAAAATAAATTCACGAATGGATTATGTAACACTCAAACAATAGAATTTGAACCTATTGAGAATAAAGATGCTGAAGATTTAAAAGCATTAATCACAAAACATGTTCTTTACACAAATAGTAACAGAGGTAAAGAATTATTAGAAAATTGGGACAATAGCTTAAACAACTTTGTGAAAGTGATGCCAATTGAGTATAAACGTGCTTTAAAACGTTTAGAAACTGAAGTACCAATGGTAGAAGAATTAACAGCATAACAGTATGGGAAAAATAACAGGTTTTAAAGAATTCGAAAGAAAAGACGAAACATATAAAGCAGCAAAAGAACGTGTAGGTAATTACAATGAATTTACCATACCATTAAACAAAGATGAAATCACAAAACAAGGCTCTCGTTGTATGGATTGTGGAATTCCTTTTTGTCACAGCGCATGTCCGCTTGGAAATTTAATTCCAGATTTTAATGATATGGTTCATAGAGGTGAATGGAAAAAAGCATCATGGATTTTACACACTACCAATAACTTTCCTGAATTTACAGGACGCTTATGCCCTGCTCCCTGTGAGCAATCATGCGTTTTAGGAATTATAGCTGATCCTGTTTCAATTGAAAATATTGAAAAAAATATTGTTGAAAGAGCATTTGCTGAAGGATGGATTGTAGCTCAACAACCTTCTGCAAGAACTGGTAAAAAAATAGCAGTAATTGGATCAGGGCCTGCCGGATTAGCTGCGGCACAACAATTAAATCGAGCTGGACACTTAGTTTCGGTTTTTGAACGTGATGATGCTATTGGTGGATTATTACGTTACGGAATTCCAAATTTTAAATTAGAAAAAGAAATTATTGATAGAAGAATTGCAATATTAAAAGAAGAAGGTATTGAATTTTATACCAATGTAAATGTTGGTGTAAATTATTCAGTAGAAAAATTAAATAAATTTGATGCTGTTGTTTTGTGTGGTGGAGCAACGCAACGTAGAAGTTTACCAATTGAAGGTATTAACGCCAAAGGAGTTGTACAAGCAATGACATTTTTGAAACAACAAAATAAAAGAAATTCAAATATTAAATTTTGTGAAGAAGATATTTTAGCAACTAATAAAAATGTGATTGTAATTGGTGGTGGTGACACAGGTTCAGATTGTGTAGGAACCTCAAATCGTCATGGAGCTACATCAGTTACAAATTTTGAAATAATGCCAAAACCACCTATTGGAAGAAGCGAAAGCACACCTTGGCCATTTTGGCCTATAAAACTTAAAACATCCACTTCTCATGAAGAAGGTTGTGATAGAAATTGGTTAATAAATACCAAAGAATTTATAGCCGATGCTAATGGAAAATTAACTGCTTTAAAAACAATTCAAGTAGAATGGATTTATGAAAATGGACAACGACCAATGTTAAAAGAAGTTTCTGGAACTGAAAAAATTTGGCCAT
The DNA here is from genome assembly GCF_041562875.1 of Lutibacter sp. Lineage (GTDB taxonomy): Bacteria > Bacteroidota > Bacteroidia > Flavobacteriales > Flavobacteriaceae > Lutibacter. The sequence continues at coordinate 2,295 of NZ_JBFFOE010000122.1, forward strand.
GTGATTTAGTATTATTGGCACTTGGTTTTACGGGTCCTGAAACTACTTTAAGCACTCAACTTGGAATTGAAATTGACGATAGAAATAATTATAAATCAACCAATTACCAAACTAATATACCCCATATTTTCACTGCTGGCGATATGCGAAGAGGGCAATCTTTAATTGTTTGGGCAATTTCAGAAGGAAGAGAAGCTGCTAAAAAGGTAGACGAATATTTGATGGGTTATAGCAACCTACCAAGTAAAGGTGATGGAGATTTACCTCCAATGTAATTATTAAAATTAAAAGTGTAAATTATCTTATTATTAAAAATTTCAAAAACCATTTTTTTTATAAAAAGATGGTTTTTCTTTTGTACTTTAGAATTTCTAAAAACTCTATATAAATGAAAGGTAGAAAGTTATTAATGATTCCAGGCCCAATTGAATTTGAACCAAAAGTATTACAAGCTTTAGGAGCTCCTACAGATAGCCATGTAGCTCCCAGTTTTATAGAAACATTTGGGAATTCTTTAGAATTAATGCGAACAGTTTGGCAAAGTCCAACTGGCCAACCTTTTATTATGGCAGGATCAGGAACGTTGGCAATGGACATGGCTGTGGTTAATTTAATTGAACCAAATGACAATGTACTAATTATTTCTACTGGATATTTTGGAGAGCGGTATGCAGATATTTGTAAACGCTACGGGGCTAATGTAACTATTTTAACTACTGATGTTGGTAATATAGTTTCATTAAATACTATTGAAAAAGAACTTTCTACCAAAAATTACAAATTATTAACGATGACTCATGTTGATACTTCAACTGGAGTTTTGGTTGATCCTGAACCAATAGCTAAACTTGGAACTAAATACAATACATTAACAGTTTTAGATGGGGTTTGTTCGGTTGCAGGAGAAGAAATTAATCAAGATTATTGGAAAATTGATGTTGTGCTTACCGCTTCACAAAAAGCTATTGGAGTACCTCCAGGATTAGCTTTATTAATGATTTCTGAAAAAGCCATGGGTGTTTTTAAAAACAGAAAAACACCAGTTCAAAATTATTATGCAGATTTTACTCATTGGCTACCAATTATGAAAGCTTATGAAAGTAGAAATCCTTCCTATTTTGGGACGCCTCCAGTTAATTTAATTGCCGCATTAGAGGTTAGTTTACAACACATTGTTTCAGAAGGAATAGAAACTAGATTTTTGCGACATAAAAAAATAGCAACAGCTTTTCGTGAAGCTATGTTAGCTTTAGGCTTTAAATTGTTGCCTGTTCATAAAAATATTTCAGCAAATACATTAACCGCTGTTTATTACCCTGAAAAAGTTGATGGAGCTACTTTTCTAAAACACGTTGGAAATAATGATGTCATTTTAGCTGGCGGTTTACTTCATTCACATAAAACCCAATATTTTAGAATTGGTCATATGGGAAGTGTAAATAACAATGATATTTTAGCAACTATAGGAGCCATTGAAAGTAGTTTGATTGCTTGTAATTATTCTTTTGAAACTGGAATAGGAATTAAAACTGCATTAACAATTTTAAACAACTAACAATCTACTTATTAAGCAATTAAAGCTACTTAAGTAACATAACGAATGTTCATTTCCTGATTTTAATCATCTTTTTAAAGTCAAAACAATTTTAAATTAGTGGTCAATTAAAACAAAATTACTTATCTAATTTAAAATTTTAAAAATGAAAAAAATTGCATTCTTTTTAGTCTTAATTCTTTCAATAGTTTCTTGTAAAACAGAAAACAAAAAAGCTGAAGAAGTTTTAGAAACAAAAACTATTGAAACACCCATATTGGCAATAGGAGAATTTGATACAAAGGCTGGTAATTATATCAACAAAGAAGTTACCGTTCAAGGAATTGTAGATCACGTATGCAAACATGGTGGCAAAAAAATATTGTTAGTTACAGATAATGGAAGCGTTCATATTACTTCTGAAGAAAGATTTGATGAAGCCTTAATGGGTAATGAAATTGCATTAACAGGCATTGTAGTTGAAGAAAGAATAGATGAATCAACTTGTTTACAAATGGAAGAAGACAATATTAAAAGTCATTCTGAAGGAAGTTCTAACAAAGAGCAATTTGAAGCTAAAACAGCACATATTCAACAATATAGAGATCAAATGAAAACCAATAATGTTGATCATATATCTAATTACTCTTTAAAGTATGTAGATCATACTAATGTTGAATAGTTGGCTTTTAATATGAAAACATTAAGAAAATGGAGTAGAATACTTCATAGAGATGTTGGTTTCTTTTTTATTGGAACCACATTAATTTATGCTATTTCAGGTATAGCCTTAAATCACATGGCTGATTGGAATCCTAATTATAAAGTTGAAATAAATCATTTTACAACTTCTATAAATTTAGAAAAAACAGCTTCTTTAAAAAATAATATTTTAAATCTTTTAGAAGAAATTGATTCAAAAGAAAACTATAAAAGTCATTATTTTTCAAATGAAAATACGCTGAAAATATTTTTAAAAGGAGGTTCTTCAATATTTGTAAATATAAAAAGTGGAAAAGGAATGGCTGAATACTTAAAACGACGTTCTGTTTTTTATGAATCAAATTATCTACACTACAATCCAAATAGGATTTGGACTTGGTTTTCAGATGCATTTGCGGCAGCACTTATTCTTTTTGCTTTAACATCATTATTTATGTTAAAAGGAAAAAAAGGAATTATAGGCCGTGGTGGAATTTATACTTTACTTGGGATTATTATTCCAATTCTATTTTTAATATACTATATGTAACTATAAAAGAAAAAAAAATTGTTAAAAATTAGTTCAATGTTATAACATCAAGAACAAGTTTAAACTGTTCGTTAGTTTTATTGCCAATCAAAAAACCAATTTCTTCCAGTTTACTGGAAGAGAAATTAGGAATATTAAGTTCTCTGCCTCTAAAGGTTGGTTGCAATTCCGAAAGTGAAATTTCAATTGTTTGCCATTCTCCAGTTGTTTTGAATATTTTTTTATAACATTCTTGATTGTATTTATTCGATTTTACTCTCAACTGATATTCTTTTCCATCGCCTTTCAATCTTATACTAACTTTTTTGAAGTCTTCAATATTTTTTTCATCAAATCGATAGCGTAAAAATGAAAATCCACCATTATTTTCTAAAGATACAGCTCCCGTAAAAACACCATTTCCCTCTTCATTTAAATAGAATTCACTTGTTGAACGACCACCCATAACAACATCATTCACCAACCTCCAACCAGAAATAACACTTGTTTTATTAAAATCAAAAATGAGCATACTCTTACTTATTATTATTGACATTATTGCAAATTTTAAAAACATTACTTTTTTACTTAAATGATCCAAATAACTCAATTAACTTTTGAGTCCTATGGTTAAATATCTCTGTTAACTTAGGTTTTACCAGTATTGGATGTGCCATTCTTCCTATAAAACCAAATGGAACTTTATAATCTATGATATCTTCCATTTCTACTCCTCCTTCAATAGGTTTTATAAAATGTTTGTGATGCCATAAAGCATAAGGACCAAAACGTTGCTCATCCACAAAATATTTTTTATCAACCACCTGAGTTATTTCAGTAACCCAATTTGTTTTAATACCAAACACTGGTGTAACTATATATTGAATAATTTGTCCAGCAAACATTGGCTTTTCATCACCAGAAATAATATCAAAACTCATATAATTAGGAGTAATGATTTTTAAATTTTTTGGGTTGGATAAAAAATCCCAAGCCTGATTTACTGAAATTGGCAATTTTTGTTTTGAAGATAAACGATAAACAATTCCTTTTGAAGAAAATTTCATGTGTATATATTATTTTTTTAACGGTCATATGCTGTACGTTATCAGTCATTTTATTAGCTGATAAACTTTTTAGCATGCTCGTTTCATAACCTTAATTTTTTATATAAGAATAAGCATTTAAGCTAGTTGCAATGAGTAACCATACAAAATAAGGTAGAATTAAAAGTGATTTTAATTTCATATCAGCAACAAAATTGAACAAATAATATCCAATAAGTA
>NZ_JBFFOE010000123.1:0-6238 GCF_041562875.1 Lutibacter sp.
GCAGCTAACAAACCCGCTAAAAATGGATCCATTTTAAGAGCTAAAACCAAAATAATCATAAAAACACCTAACGCTGCTGGGAATAATTGATTTGCTAAATGCCCTGCTCCAAAAGCAACTTTCTCTACTATTGGTACTATATCTTTTGGGTCTGTTTTATAATGTGTCATGTTTATTAAATTTTAGTTTGATTTGTGATTTTTAGGTATTCTTAATTTGCAATTGGTTTATTTGCCAATGGTGGCATTAAAACTTCTTGCATCAAGGCATTTTTATCTCCATTGTATGTTTTTGTAATTTGCTTTCCGTCTCGAGTCAATCCATCAAAAACACCTACATCTACCAAATCCCATATAGCATATTTTGCTTGTCCTTTTAAATTAATTAAGCCAAAATTATTTTCTGAACCTACTGGATTTTTAGCATCTTTCCATTGTTCATCAAAGGCTTCAAAGTAGAATAGTGAAATTTTTTCTTCGTTTGTCCATTCACGCATCATTTTATAATAGGAACCCGCTTTATATTCATCAGCGGCTCTTGAACTTTCCTTTCCGTAATGTCCATCTGAAATTGTTGTCCAACCTGATTCTCCTATATGAATTGTTTTCGTTGAATCTATACTTTTCACATAGCTTGAAACATCTTGATATTGTTTTTTTGCAAATTCCAGTGCACGTAACATCGCAGCATCCACTTTTTCGGCATCTGAAAAATCTTTTTCACTATCTGGAACAACCCAAAATTCAGGATTGTAATAAGTATTGTGCATTGGATATGTGTGCATTGAAACATAATCAACTGCTTTGATCAATTGTTCTAAATCTGGTGTTCTATAACTTGTATCACCACCACCCCAAGATGCAAAGTCATCAGAGCTGGTTATCCATAATTCAGCAGGAAGTTCATCTTTGATTTTTAGTTCTTGTAAGTGATTAACCCATTTTAAAATTACATTGGGTTGCACATAATAACTTGCTGCCCAACGCACCATTGCTTCATTTCCAACTGCTATTACTTTAACAATATCTGAGTATTGATTGGTTAATTTTACTGCAGTGGCAATTTCAATAGTATTTCTATCACTTTCTAAATTATGATCTGGTTCAAATTCTGTCCAAGCATTTTTACAATCTATCCAAGCGCCTAACATAACGTACATTTCAAAAGTTGGATCTTCTTTTTTAAGTTCTGTAATTGCTTTTAATAAGTTTGATGCTTCATTTAAATGCACATTGTAGGTTCTTAAAATTTTAACATTCATAGCTGCTAAAATTTTCAGATCTTCTTTAACTTGATCCATTGAAGGTTCAATATCTCTAGTATTTTCACGATAACCTCCATAAGAAATTGCTAAATATTCAGGATTTCCTATTATTTCAGCGGCTGTTTTTTCTACTTTTTTAGAAGGTGTTTCAGAACAACTAAATATAAAAATTGAAATTAGTAGCATTGAAACTATTTTTAATATTTTATTCATTTTTTAAATATTTTTAATATTAATAACTTAGTCCATAACCAAATTCATACAAAGGTGTAATTGATGTATCCCAAAAATTAGGACCGAACTTACCTTCAAAATCCTCTACAGATTTAGGCCAGGAATGTGGTAATTTTCCTTTAAAATTAAAGTCCCCAAATAATACTTCTGCAATCCCATTTCCTTCAGATCCAGGTAACCAAGCTGCAATAAAAGCATTAGACCGTTCTATTTGATTTGTTATTACCAAAGGTCTTCCTGAAACTAAAACCACAATTACTTTAGGTCCTTTGTTGGCATATGCATTTATATATTTTTGGTGTGCTTCACTTAAAGTAAGTTGATATTTCCCCTTGCCATCTCCTACATCTCCAAAAAATTCAGCATATGGAGTTTCACCTACAACAATAATTACTACATCAGCATCTATATAATTCCCAATGGCAAATTCATCATAAATAACTTCACCTTTTGCAATTTCTTTAATACCTTCTAATATGGTAGTTGCGCCAACATAATTTTGATTCTTTCCTTGCCAAGTAATTGTCCAGCCTCCAGATTGCAATCCTGTATTATTGGCATGTTCACCAACTACTACTATTTTTTTAGCTGTTTTATCAATAGGCAAAGCCTTGTTTTCATTTTTAAGCAAAACCAACGATTCTCGAACCGCTTGTTTAGCTTTCTCTCTATGAGAAGGACTTCCAATCTCTGCAATTAAATTAGCATCTGGAAAAGGATGTTCAAACAATCCCAATCGAAATTTTTGTCGTAAAATTCTTCTTACAGCATCATCAACTCTTTGTTGAGAAACATAACTACTGTCAACCCCCTTTTTTAGTCCGCTTTGAAACATATCTAAATCACCATCTACTGCCATTACCATATCAATACCCGCATTTATAATGTCATTTTCACCAAATCTTGAATACCCTTTCCAGTCGGTAACTACAATTCCATCAAAACCCAAACTATCTTTAAGCACATCCGTAATCATTTCTTTATACGAATGCATTGGCTTGTCTGACAAGGTATTAAATGAAACCATTACCGCGCCAACACCTTCATTTACAGCATCGCGATAAGGTGGCAACAATCGTTCGTAAACTTCTTGCATACTTATAGAAGTATTTCCACCTTCAACCCCAAAATCTGTAGCACCATCACCAATAAAGTGTTTTGCCGTAGCCATTACTGTATTGCTTTTAGATAAATCACCTTGATGACCTCTAATCGATGCTTTGGTTAATTCTTGTGTTAGCTCAGTGCTTTCAGAAAATGCTTCATAGACTCTTCCCCATTTTTCATTGTAAGGAATAGCAATACAAGGCGAAAATACCCAGTTAAAACCAGTTGCCTGAGCTTCAATAGCTGTAATTGCAGCAGCCTCTTCAACTAATTTAGCATTACCTGTTGCTCCCATTCCAATATTATGAGGAAATATGGTGGCACCATCAAAAGTGTTTTGACCATGAACGGCATCTACGCCAAATAACAATGGAATTCCCAATCTGGATGATAAAGCTTTCTTTTGAAGTGAAACAAATTTGGCTTGCCAACCAACAGCATCTGCTCCGGGAGCAGGGCCATCTGTATGAATTACAGATCCAATAAATTTGGAAGCTATTTCATCATCTGTAATACTATCAAAATGCCTTACTTGTGTCATTTGACCTATTTTTTCTTGCAAGGTCATGAGTGCTAATAACGAGTCAACTTTAAATTCAATTATCGCCTCTTTATCAATTATTTTCGTTTGTTTTTTAGCACAACTAAAAACCATCAAGGCTATAATTACTATTGAAATTAGTTTTCTCATCTTAAAAATTACTTGTTTAAATACACGATTATTTTATTAATTTCAGCTGTTCTTTCAAACACTTTTTTACTTGTTTGTGAATCAAGTTGAAGGCAATCAAATTCTAGAATAGAATCCTTATTAAACACTACTTTCACTCCTTGTTTTTCTGATAATTTATAGATGATTGGAATTTGACAATAGGTAAAACAAAGTGACTCTTTTTCTAATTCAATTTCTTGTACTTCTTTATTGATATTTGTGTATTTAAATACTTTTGGTTCTTTTAAAAATTCGTCTCTTCTTAATAATCTTGGATTGAATACTAATTTTCCATGTTCAACAAAAACACCTAATTCTCCAAAACGACTTAAAATATCTTCTTTTACTTGCCCTGTCATTCCTGGCTGTTGTGCTCCTTTTCCTCCTGGTGTATGCGAATACGGATCGGTTGGAAATGCGCCATACAATTCAGGTGATTTATGCACCCCAATTCCTTCATTAATTTCGTAATAATGATCTAACAATTTTCCAATGGTAACTTCACTTTCTTTATTTGAAACAGCCATTAAACAAGTTTCTTGAACACTTAACAATAATTTAGAAACCATGTGCCAGTAAATAGAACCCAATCCTTCGTAACCAAAGAAAGTACCCGATCTTCCTGTAAATGATTTATGATCAAAAATTTCTTCAAAAATGGCTAATACAAACTCACTATCCTTTTCAATTAATGTCTTATATTTTTCTTCTGATAATTGAGAAAGTGCTGTTTTAAGGCTATTCTCATTATTGAAATTTCCATTAAAATGATAGTTTCCCACAATATCTTTTACAATAATTTGTGTGTTCCCATCTTTTAAAAGTTGCTGAAGCAATGCAGATTTTTCAACTTTTTTTGAATTGATATTGTTTTTATCATTAAATCTTGGAAGTTCTTTGTTTGGATATAATATATAACTGTATTGATCTGGTCTAAATAATGCACTGGCTTTTAATGCATTTAACAGTTCTAAAGAATCAGTTTCCGAAATATAACCAGAACTTAAAACAGCAACTTGACCTTCCAACATTTCTGGTAGATAAGAGATTACAATTTCCTGTTTGTTTTTAACAGTCATTAAATTGTAGGCATGGTATAATTTATCAGCTCTTTTATTCGCTTCAATAGAATGATCTATAAATTGAAGGGTGATTTTAGTGAAGTCTAATAAATCTGCTTTTGAAATAGTTCCTTTGTTACTTGAAAATCCGTTTTCATAAATGGCAGTTCTAAAATTGCTTCCTGCATTTCCAAGTCCATCAAGCACCTTTTTTCTATCCTTGTCTGAAATTTTTCCAGCCAATAAATTTTTATTTTCACTGAAAGTTGCCACAATTTCATTAAAAAACAATGCCAGTTCTTCTGAAATTTCTACGGTCTCTAAAGTAGTATTTGAAACAATTCCTTCAAAGAATTTTAAAAAACGTCTTAAATAATACAAGGTTACCATTGAAACTCCATTTCCAACCAAAGCATTGTTTGCATCGTTCCATTCTGGTCTTTGGGTACTCATCCAAATTCCACCTTCAGGAATAAAGTTTGATACTTTTGCTAGTACGGTTGCTAATAATTTCTCTATTAAATTTACTTTATAAATAAAGTAATTTTCATCTCTTAATAAAGCGCCGTCAGCGCCTAACTCATTCTTTTTTCGGTTGAGTTCTTCATCCAGCTCTACATCAAAAACAATAGTGTCTTTCGGATTTGCTAAAATAGCTTCATAACTTTTTATTTTGTAAGGTACATTTGCGTAAACAAATAATTCCTGATTAAAGTAGCTTGCTAATTTTGCTGGATAATGTTTTTCAATAAATTCTAAGAATTTCAACAAGTAAATAATTTGATGGTCTCCCCAATAACCAATATACGACCAAGGGTTGTCTGGCTCAATAGTTTCCCAATCAAAACCATCTTTTGTAACACGATAAGGATTGTAACCATCAAATGTTGTGGCGTTTAAAAACTTATGAATCATACTCTCAATAAATTCTGGATATGAGTGTGCTAAAGCTTCCCAATTTTGAAAAATATCTCTCCAGTTTCCTTCATAGTCCAATATTTTTGAACCATCAACTTCACTTCTTGTATTGATAGAAAATTTGTTCCAAGGTCTGCTTGGATCTCCATGTCTTCTACTAAATTTCAAAGGCATATACTCAAAACAAAGTCGTTTGAAATTTTTATCTACATCTTTTTCTGCTAATCCCTTTAAATAACTTAGAGTAAACAATTCAGGAAGTTGCTCTAATATTTCTTCCTTTTTCTTAGATACTTTTTTATTGGCATTTGCCATGTATTTTATAAAATCACCTTTTTCAATTTGATAATTATTATCAAAAATACCACCACGCATAATGTTAAACAGCGTGTTGGCAAAATGACGTGTATTTCTTTGTTTATCCGCAGTTAATTGCAGTGCATCAGCAGCACCATTAAGTTCTAACAATTGTTTTAAGCCTAATTGAATATCGTCTTGAACCAATCCTTCTAAATTCGGTTCATTCTTAATTATTTCTTTAATTTGAACTACGGAAACTATGGACTGATTTACATCAGCTATAATGCTCCAATTTTTTTCAGATTCACCTGTTATAGTTAATTCTGCACAAATAAAATAAGCACCTTTTTCTGCTTTAATATCAATTTCTTGCTGAATTTCCTTTCCTTTTCTGAAATTATCCAATTGCAATGAGGATAATAAATAAGTTGGATTTTCAATTCCAAAAGACCAAACAATGTTTGCTTTTAATGCTTCACTTGGTTCTGCTTTATCAACTATAATTGCACTTAAAGCAAAAATCCCCAATCCAGCGTCAGTTTCTAACTCGCATTTTTTATAGGCATCCACCAAATTGCTACTTGCATTTTGCAAATCTGCTGAAACGCCGTAAGGCAATATATTTTGAATTCCATCTAATAC
>NZ_JBFFOE010000124.1:0-6096 GCF_041562875.1 Lutibacter sp.
AGCGATAGGGCTCACCTCTTCCCATACCGAACAGAGAAGTTAAGCCTATCAGCGCAGATGGTACTGCCATTATGGTGGGAGAGTATGTCGTCGCCTTTCTTTTGAAAAACCTTCAACTTAATCGTTGAAGGTTTTTTTTTGATATAAAGTTATAAAGATCACAAAATAAACAGAGCTTCATTGGGTTTTAATTGTTATTTAGGTTTATTTTGCAATTCAAGATATGAAAAAAATTATTCAACTTCTGTTTTTGGTTTCATTCAGTTCATTTTCACAAGTTGGAGGTGAAAGTATTTATAATTTTTTAAATTTAACAGGCTCAGCAAAACAAGCAGCTTTAGGTGGTAAAACATTAACTTTATTAGATGATGTTAACCAGCCTTTATGGAATCCTTCAACCATAAATCTAGATTTTGATAATCAATTATCTGTAAATTATCTAAATTATTTGGCGGATGTTAATTTAACTTCAGCAACATTTGCTCATATGATTAATCCAAGGTTAGGAACCTTTCACGCTGGGATAACCTATTTAAACTATGGGAAATTTATTGGAGCTGGTGAAGATGGAATAGAAACAGGAACTTTTAAAGCATATGATTTAGCATTTTCAGTAGGATATTCATATAATATTTTTAAAACAGATTTTTTTGTAGGTGCCAATGTTAAATTAATTAATTCTGTTATTGAAAATTATTCTTCGTTTGGTATTGGTGCAGATTTGTCTCTTTTATATTATAATGAGTATCAACCATACGTTTTAACTTTAGTAGTTCGTAATATTGGATATCAAGTTACTGTATTTGATGAGACTAGAGAAGAATTGCCATTAGAAATAGATTTAGGTGCTTCTTATAAATTAGAAAATGTACCAATTACATTGCATTTTACTTTTGATAATTTACAGAAATGGAATATTTCAGAAAGTAACCCTTCTAACTCAACTACCGATATTAATGGAAATGTAACTACTGAGCAGATTTCTTTTCTCAATAATACGATTCGACACTTATCTATGGGTGCTGAGTTATTTCCGAAAGGTGCTTTTAATATACGACTAGGCTATAATTTTAGACGTGCAAAAGAATTACAATTAATTGATAAAAGGACATTTGCTGGTTTTACAGCTGGTTTTGGATTAAAAATGAATAAGCTAAAATTTAATTATGCATTTTCAAAATATCATCCGGCTTCAAATGCTAGCACATTTAGTTTACAAATAAATTTAAATTAAGAGATTTGAAAAAAATTACAATAGCTATAGACGGATTTTCTTCAACTGGTAAAAGTACCATTGCCAAGCAATTAGCAAATAAATTGCACTATGTATATGTTGATTCTGGTGCCATGTATAGAGCGGTAACTTTATATGCAATGCAACAAGGTTTTATTTCAAAAAACGTCTTTAATTTTGATAAATTAATTTCAGATTTACCTAAAATTAATTTAATATTCAAGTTTAATTCAGCACTAGGTTTTGCTGAAATGTATTTAAATGGTATGAATGTTGAAAATGAGATAAGAAGCTTAGAAGTCTCAAAATTAGTAAGTAAAGTGGCTGAAATTTCAGAAGTTAGAAGAAAATTAGTTGAGCAACAGCAGCAGATGGGAATTCATAAAGGAGTTGTAATGGATGGTAGAGATATTGGAACTGTAGTATTTCCAAATGCAGAATTAAAATTGTTTATCAATGCTTCTGCTGAAAAAAGAGCTCAACGTAGATTTGAGGAATTAATTAAACGAGGTGATAAAGTTACATTTGATGAAATATTTAAGAATGTTCAATATAGAGATCATATAGATTCTACGAGAGAAGATTCACCTTTGATTATTGCTGATGATGCTATTGAAATTGATAATTCTGATATGACTTTAGAGGAGCAATTTAACAATATTTATAAAATTACTTTAGATAAAATAAATGAAGTAAGTTAAATATCCATGTGATAATTGAACATTTAGGTTAAATCTTAATTTTTATTTCAAAATTTTTGACATCACATTAAACTCAAATTTTTCTTTACCTATTTGGAAATTATGATAGCCAATATTTATAAAACCATTTTTTTTATAAAATTGTATAGCTCTATTATTACTTTTAAGTACAGATAACCAAATAAGCTCACTTCCATTAACTTTTGCTTTTTCAATTAATTTAGTTTGTAACTCAAGTCCAATTTTCATAGACAGAAAATCTTTAAGAACATATATTTTTTGTAATTGGGATGTGTTTTTATATTTAAGAAACTCAGAAGGGGAGTTTAATTTTAATTTAGCATACCCAACAGGTAATTCATTTACAAAAGCAATCCAAAAAATATTGTTACTATTATCAATGCTTTTTTTAATTTTTTCAACTGAAAAAGTACGATTGTAATATTCTAATAAATCATTAGAATCTTTAAAATAATGGTCAAAAGTTTCTGTAAATGTAACACGTCCTAATATAGCAATAAACTGAGCATCTGCAATATTAGCTTCTCTTATTTTTAGAGTGTTCATTTTTATTAATTTTCCTTCACTAAGGAATATTTAAGTACTTATGTGTTTGTAAAGATATTTTCCACTGAGGATTTTTCATAACATAATCTACAATTAAAGGAATCATTTCTTCACGCTTGCTCCATTCAGGTTGTAAAAATAATTCACAATTTTCAGCAACCTTTGTAGCTTGTTCTTCTGCAAATTTAAAATCGTTTCTGTTAACGACAATTATTTTGAGTTCATTTGCTTTTGGATAAATAGCATCTAATGGTAATTTTGTTTTTTTTGGCGAAAGACAAATCCAGTCCCATTTCCCAGTCAATTTATAAGCTCCTGAAGTTTCAATATGTGTTTTAATATTGTTTTTGAGTAGTGAATTTGTAATGTAATCTAAATTCCACATAGAAGGTTCTCCACCAGTTACAACAACCGTTTTGGCATATTTTAGAACATTAGCAACTATAACATCTGTATTTGTTGGAGGATGTAAGTCGGCATTCCAACTTTCTTTCACATCGCACCAATGACAACCAACATCACAACCACCAATTCTAATAAAATAAGCAGCTTTTCCAGAGTGATATCCTTCTCCTTGAATTGTGTAAAATTCTTCCATTAAAGGAAGCATTTCTCCTTTATTTATTAGTTGTTGTGTAGTTTCATCAATCATTTTGCAAATATAGACAATCGTACTAATAATAATTAAATTCAACTTAATTTCTATTGAAATTTTTAATTTGATTTTTATAGCTTATTTTTATCAAAAATATTTAGAATGAATAAAGAAGAAGTTTTTTTTAATCATATTACTGAAGGATATAAAACGAAAGGCGATTTTATAACATTTGGTTCTGCAATGTTAGAAGGTAAAACCATAAAAGAGGCCTTTGTAAAAGTACCTTTAAAAACGTTGAATAGACATGGACTGATTGCTGGAGCAACAGGTACAGGTAAAACAAAGTCGTTACAGGTAATGGCTGAGAATTTATCTGAAAAAGGAATTCCAGTTTTATTAATGGATATAAAAGGTGATTTAAGTGGTTTGGCACAGCCAAGTTCGGGGCATGTAAAAATTGATGAACGACATGCTGCTATTGGTTTGCCTTTTGAAGCAAAAAAATTCCCCGTTGAAATATTAACTATTTCTAATCAAAACGGTACACGTTTGCGTGCTACGGTTTCTGAATTTGGACCAGTATTACTTTCAAGAATATTAGATTTATCAGATGCTCAAAGTGGAATAGTTTCTATTATTTTTCAATATTGTGATGATCATAAATTACCATTGCTAGATTTAAAAGATTTTAAAAAAGTACTTCAATATGCTACTGACGAAGGAAAAGAGGAAATACAGAGTGAATATGGATTAATTTCAACTGCAAGTACAGGTGCTATTTTAAGAAAAATACTAGAAATTGATCAACAAGGTGGGGACTTATTTTTTGGAGAACGATCTTTTGATGTTCAAGATTTAGTACGAGTTGATGAAAATGGTAATGGAATTATTTCAATTTTGCGTTTAACAGATATACAAGATAAGCCAAAACTTTTTTCAACATTTATGTTGCAATTATTGGCAGAAATATATTCAACTTTTCCAGAGCAGGGTGATAGTGAAAAACCAGAACTTGTTATTTTTATTGATGAAGCACATTTAATTTTTAAAGAAGCTTCAAAAGCTTTACTTTCTCAAATAGAAAGTATTGTAAAATTAATTCGTTCAAAAGGAATTGGACTATTTTTTGTAACACAAAACCCAAATGATGTTCCTGAAGATATTTTAGGGCAATTGGGTTTAAAAGTGCAACATGCTTTGCGTGCATTTACAGCAAAAGATAGAAAAGCTATTAAATTAGCCGCTGAAAATTACCCAAGTTCAGAATATTATGATGTTGATGAAGTATTAACTCAATTAGGAATAGGAGAGGCCTTTGTATCTGTTTTAAATGAAAAAGGGATACCAACGCCTTTGGCTTGTACAATGATGCGTGCGCCAATGAGCAGAATGGATATATTAACGGATAAGGAGTTGAAGCAACTTATTGAAAACTCTCGCATTTATTATAAGTATAATGAAACTATTGATAGGGAAAGTGCTTACGAAATTCTATCTGAAAAAATAGACAATATAAATGAAAAGGAAGCAGTAGAAGAGAAGAAAAAAGAAGAGTTAAAGCGTTTAAAATCAACAATTCAAAGGGGTGGCGCAAGAGAAAGTACTCGTATGAATCCTATTTTAAAAGTGGTAACAAGCGCAACCTTTATTAGAGGGATACTAGGAATTTTAAAACGAGTGTTATAATTTTTTTAGTTCGTATTCAATAATAGTATATTTGTTGCGTTTAAAGTTATGTTATTTAAAAAAAACAAGTTGTTTATGTCAATTTTAAAAAGAATCATTTTTATAGTTTTAGTTTCATTTTTGTTTATTCAATGTGCTAGAGAAAATCAATATTTAATTGAAAAAGGGAAAGTGGGTTATTTAACAAAAGAAACAACTATTAGGGAGTTAAACTCAATTTTTGAGAAAGATTCAATTGTTTCTAATTTAGTACTGAACAATTTAAAAAGTGAGGATAGATTATATTCTTTAGATGATGATGAATATGAAATTTTTTCATCTAAAGGTGATAAATTATTGGAAATTGCGCCCGCAAACCAAAATGATTCTTTATCCAAAATAAAGAGTATTCAAATTTTTGATAGAAATTATAAAACAGATAAGGGCATTTCTCTACAATCAACTTTTAAAGATATTAATGAACATTATATTGTAAATAAAGTGGAGACTACATTAACTTCAGCAACCCTTTTTATTGATGAATTAAATGCAACTATTTCAATTGATAAAAAAGATTTAGGTCTTAATAGCTTTAGTAGAGAAGAAGTAACTATTGATCAAATTCCTGATATTGCAAAAATAAAATACTTTACTATTTGGTTTAACTAAAATGGAACCAACAAAAAGGATACTAGTTTAAAGAGTATTTAAAAGAGGTTTTTATGATAGTGAAACTATTTATTTTTAAGTATTTTGTGTTAAACATAAGAACTCAGGTTTATAGATTTCTTATATCTAAAATTTGCCCATTTTTTAATTCACCTGTAACATCTAAATGGTAAATTTTATTGGCAACTTCTTTAGGTGAAAGTAAATCTCCGTGGTTATAAAAATCAATAAATCGTTGAACGGATTTAAAATTTTCTTTTGGTGTAGTTCTAACCTGTACTTGCATATCTGTATCTACAACTCCTGGATATATTGAGACAATACTCACACCATTATTTATTTCTTTTTGTTCTTTAGAAATTACTTTTGTCATCATATCAACACCAGCTTTAGATGCGCAATATATAGACCAACCTTCATAAGGTTTTACAGCAGCTCCAGAAGATATATTAAAAATTTGTTTTTTACATACCCAACCTTTTGTGAGTTTTATAAAAAGTGAATTTAACACTAATGGAGCAATTAAATTAACCTGAATAGTATGACTGATATTTAAGGGAGCGATAGCATCTAAAGTATTCACAGTTCCTAATTCACCAGCATTATTAATAAGTGTTAAATGGGTAGTTGTATTCTTGTCTAAATGCGAGAATATTTCTATC
>NZ_JBFFOE010000125.1:0-6087 GCF_041562875.1 Lutibacter sp.
AAGAAAATCCATTCCAACACATTTTAATGTATTTGAATTAAATTTAAATTCTCTTAAAACTAATTTAGTTAATGCACCCGCAAGAAAAGGGAAACTAACAACATCTAATCTAGTTTTAACCTTTCCAACTGAAAATGGAGAATTAGAAAAGTACCAGGTTTTTGAAGCTCCAATTATGGAAGAAGGTCTTCAAAAAAAATATCCAACTATAAAATCGTATGTGGGAAAAGGTATTGATAATCCAAATTCCATAGTTAGATTTAGTGTAACTTCATTAGGACTGCACGCTATGATTTCTCAAAAATCTGGCGAGATGCTTTATATTGACCCTTATACACTTGATAAAGAAACGTATATAGCGTATACAAAGAAAAGTTTACCAGCTTCGGAACAATTTGAATGTAAAGTTGAAGAATTTTCAAAATCTACAAATATTGAATCTTCAAATATAGTTGCAAAAACTGATAATGCAAATGATGGAATTTTAAGAACTTTTAGATTAGCAATTGCTACAACAGGTGAGTATTCTCAATTTCATTTAAATAATCAAGGAATAAGTCCTACAGCAACAGATGCGGTAAAAAAAACAGCTGTACTTTCTGCTATTGCGGCTATAATCACAAGGGTTAATGGTGTTTATGAAAGAGATGTAGCATTAACAATGATATTGGTTGCTAATAATACCAATATTATATTTTTAGACCCATTAACAGATAATTTCACAAATAATGATGGAAGTATTTTAATTAATGAAAGCCAGACAGTTATTGATAATATTATTGGCTCAGCAAATTACGATATTGGACATACTTTTAGTACTGGTGGTGGTGGTTTAGCACAATTAAGATCCCCATGTACTTCAAGTAAAGCAAGAGGAATTACAGGTTTAAATAGCCCTATAGGAGATCCTTATGCTATTGATTATGTAGCCCATGAAATGGGTCATCAATATGGTGCTAATCATACTTTTAACACTGATGCTGGTGGATGCGGTGGAGGTAACAGAAATAATGGAACGGCTGTAGAACCAGGTAGCGGTTCAACTATTATGGCGTATGCTGGGCTTTGTTCCCCTGACAATGTTCAAAATTTTAGTGATGCATATTTTCATTTAGTGAGCATTAGAGAAATGTGGACTAATATTTCTATAGGAAATAGCACTTGTGGCGCACAAACCTCGGCAAGTAATACTGCACCTATTTTAGATGCTTTATCTAATTATATAATTCCAATCTCAACACCTTTTATTTTGAATGCAAGCGCATCAGATATTGATGGAGATAATTTAACATATACTTGGGAACAATTAGATACTGAAATTACACCACACCCATTGGTATCTACAGCTACAGGCGGCCCTGCTTTTAGATCTATTTCGCCAACAAGTTCTTCAATGAGATATTTTCCAGCACAAAGCACTGTTATTGCAGGAAACTTATCAACTACTTGGGAGGTTTTACCTTCAGTAGCAAGAACCATGAAATTTGGTGTAACGGTTAGAGATAATCATGTGAATGCCGGTCAATCTACTAGTGGTGAGAACAAAATAACTGTTGATGGAACTTCTGGACCTTTTAAAATTACTTCACAAGCTATAGCTGTTAATTGGGATGCGGGAACGGCCCAAACAGTAACTTGGGATGTTGCAAACACAAATATTTCGCCCATAAGTTGTTCGTTTGTAAACATTTTACTTTCTGAAGATAACGGGTTAACATATCCAATTACCTTAGCTTCAAATGTAGCTAATAATGGATCTTATGAAATAGTTGTTCCAAATAACGCAACTACTTCAGGAAGAATAAAAATAGAAAGTGTAGGAAATGTATTTTACGCTATGAATGCTGGTACTATAACAGTAAAAACTTCAGAATTCATTATGAATTTTTCATCATATAGTGAAGAAACTTGTAGTCCAAGCAGTGTTATTTATAACTTCACTTATAATACATTTTTAGGATTTAATGAAACTACAACTTTCTCCGCAACTGGAAATCCAGCAGGTACAACTATTAGTTTTGTTCCAAATACTGCAACAGTAAATAATACAACTGTTGAAATGACAGTTAGTGGAATTTTGAATAACGATGTTGGGAAATATACTATTTCTGTTATTGGAAATTCTACTTCTACAACAAAAACAACAGTCGTAAATTTAGACGTTTATTCTTCAATTATTAATCTTCCAACATTAATTTATCCTCTAAATAATGCAATAGGTATTTTAAAACCATTTACATTAAACTGGAATAATGATGTTAATGCGTTGAGTTATGATGTGGAAATTTCAACAGATAATACTTTTTCAACTATTATTGAAGCAGCTACTGTAAACACTAATTCCTACAGTCCTCTTTTATCAGAATATAACACTAAATATTTTTGGAGAGTTAAATCAAAAAATAATTGTGGAGAAAGTGGTTTTTCAAATATTTATAATTTTACTACTGCAAACGTAACATGTGGTTCTTATGTTTCAACAGATACACCTTTAGGAATACCTGATAATAATTTTACAGGCGCAAGTTCAATACTTAATGTAACAGATGACAAAACAATTACAGATGTAAATGTTACAGTAAATATTACACATCCTTGGATTGGAGATTTGACGCTAACTTTAATAAGCCCAAAAGGAACTTCAGTAATATTAGTAGCCAGTAGAGAGGATGATGGAGATAATTATACAAATACTATTTTTGATGATGATGCTGTAAATTCAATTAATACATCAGTAGCCCCGTATACAGGAATGTTTTTACCTCAAGAAAGTTTATCTAATTTTAATAACGAAGCATCTATTGGTAATTGGACTTTAAAAGTTGTTGATGGTGGTGCTGTAGACATTGGTACAATTAATAATTGGAGTATTGAAATATGTGGTATTGATAGAGATAATGACAATGATGGTATTATAAATACAGTTGATAATTGTCCAGATACTGCAAATCCAGGTCAGGCGGATGCTGATGGTGATGGTGTAGGAAATGTTTGTGATGCTTGTATAGGATTTGATGATACCATAGATACAGATGGTGATGGAGTTCCTGATGGATGTGATGTTTGTCCTGGTTCAGATGATACCATAGATACAGATGGTGATGGAGTTCCTGATGGCTGTGATAATTGCCCTACTACAGCAAACATAGATCAAGCAGATGATGATGGTGATGGTGTAGGAAATGTTTGTGATGCTTGTATAGGATTTGATGATACCATAGATACAGATGGTGATGGAGTTCCTGATGGCTGTGATGTTTGTCCTGGTTCAGATGACTCAATAGATACAGATGGTGATGGAATTTCTGATGGCTGTGATAATTGCCCAACTATAGCAAACATAGATCAAGCAGATGCTGACGGTGATGGTGTAGGTGATGTTTGTGATACAACACCAACTGGAGATGAAGATAATGATGGGGTTGACAATGCAGTTGACCTTTGTTCTGGAACAACAGCAGGTGCAATGGTAGATACCTCAGGTTGTTTTACCTTACTGCCAAATAATTTTAGTATAGAAGTTACCAGTGAAACGTGTCCAAATAAAAATAACGGACAAATTTCAATTTCTGCAGCAGCATCTTATACGTATACAACAACAATTAATGGTATTAATTATACCTTTAACAATACGAATGGTGTTTTAGCTACAGATTTACCCCCAGCAATTTATACGGTTTGTATTTCTGTTATAGGTGAAACATTTGTACAATGTTTTGATGTAGAGGTGATTGCAGGTGAAATAATTGTAGCAGATGCAACTATAGTATTTAACAAAGCTTCTATAAATATTAAAACAGGAACTGCTCCTTATACTATTTATGTGAATGGAGAAAAGAGTTTTACAACAAGTTCTCCACTATTTAATGTCGCTATAAAACATGGAGATTTAATTGAAGTAAAAACAGCTAAATCTTGTGAAGGAGTCTTCTCAAAAACAGTTGAGTTGTTGAATGAAATAATAGCATATCCAAATCCTACTAATGGTGTT
Source organism: Lutibacter sp. (assembly GCF_041562875.1). Lineage (GTDB taxonomy): Bacteria > Bacteroidota > Bacteroidia > Flavobacteriales > Flavobacteriaceae > Lutibacter. The sequence continues at coordinate 3,992 of NZ_JBFFOE010000125.1, forward strand.
TTTAATATCACTTTGCCAGTTTTGCAAAAAGAAGTAACTATTGAATTGTACACCATACATTTACAGTTGATTTCAGCAAAAAAATATCCAATTGTAAATGGAAAAGTTCAATTAAATATTGAAGAAAAACCGACAGGATTATATTTTGCTAAAATATATTTAGAAAAACCAGTTATATTAAAAGTTTTAAAAAGTAATTAATGTAGTTTTAAATTAATACTTTATTGAACAATTTTTTTAATAAAATGAGATTGTACTGAATAAGCACAATCTCATTTTTGTTTTTAATTACCATATCCAATAGATGAAACCATTTAATTATACATTAAATATAAGTGCTGATATTAATATTACCTATTTTTGCATCGTAAAAACAATTGACTTTTAATGCTTTTTAAAAAATATACTACTTTTTTTGTTGTCATATTCCTAGTGTTTCTTTATGATAATAGTTGGTCTCAAACAAATTTACCTCCAACTATTACAGCAACTGGTAATCAAATTTATTGTCCACTAACTCAACTACATATTGCTACAGATTTTAATATTGTTGATATTGACAACACACCTATTGAAGCTATTTTTATTCAAATTTCAACAGGATACATTCAAGGTGAAGATGAATTAAAATATTTAGGATCAAATCCAAATATAACTAGCTCTTGGAATTCTTCTCAAGGAAAATTAACACTAAAATTACCAACAGCAGTTTCAAATTATATAGACCTTTTAAATGCAGTTAAAGAAGTTGTTTTTGAAAGTAATTCAAATTTAATATCTGGGGAAAAACATTTTTCATTTACTATTGATGAAGCAAATTATTTACCATCTACTGGTCATTATTATGAATATATAGAAAACATTGGGATTACTTGGACAGCTGCAAAAACAGCAGCTGAAGGAAAAGATTATTACGGGTTACAAGGTTATTTAGCAACTATTACTTCTATTGAAGAAGCGCAGCTTTCTGGAGAACAAGCTGCTGGAGCTGGATGGATTGGAGGTAGTGATGCTACAACCGAAGGTGTTTGGAAATGGGTTACAGGACCTGCACCAGAAAATGGAATGGTTTTTTGGAATGGTTTATCTAATGGATCAAGCCCATTGGGCATTTTTTCATTTTGGAATACTGGTGAACCAAACCAAACGGGTGACGAAGATTATGCTCATGTTACAGCGCCTGGCGTTGGCGTTCCAGGTTCTTGGAATGATTTAAGTAATAATGGAGCTGCATCTGGAAATTACCAACCTAAAGGCTACATTGTTGAATATGGTGGAATGCCAGGTGATCCAATTTTAAATATTTCAGCAAGTACAAAAATTACTGTTGACTCAATCGGAACAATAGCATCAGGTTCAAATTGTGGTGAGGGTTCAGTTTTTCTGTCTGCTACAACAACATTAGGTGAAACAGTTTTATGGTTTGATTCTTTAATAACTACAACACCAATAGGATCCGGTTTAAATTTTACCACACCATTAATAACTACAACCACAACTTATTACGTGTCTGCTGGTGTTTGTTTAGAGGGTCAAAGAACACCAATAATCGCAACAATCTATTCTATTCCAGAAATTACGTCAACAACTGACACTAAAATATGTGGAGCAGGTTCTGGAACGTTACTAGCTTCTGCTTCTGCAGGAATAATTAATTGGTACACAACTTTAACTGGTGGATTACCAATTGCTACTGGGAATAATTACACTCCTTCAGTAATTAATACAACAACTTTTTATGTAGACGCTACTGAAAATGGTTGCACAACTTTAACCAGAACTCCAGTTGTTTTAAATGTTCAGTATACCACAGAGCCAACAGGTATAAGTACACAAGAATTTTGCGATATTGAAAACGCTACTTTAAATGAATTAGTAATTACTGGAACTGCAATTTTATGGTATAACTCACTAGCTGGAGGAACACCTTTAAGTAATGCTGATTTTTTAATAAACAATACAACTTATTATGCTTCACAAACTGTAAATGGATGTGAAAGCCCAACAAGATTGGCTGTTGATGTTCATATTTTTGAAACTCCAAACCCACCTTCAACTATCACAATTTTAGAAAAATGTGATGATTTATCAATTGG
>NZ_JBFFOE010000126.1:0-6061 GCF_041562875.1 Lutibacter sp.
AACAGTTTATGGGTAATTATTTTTAAACAATTAAATCCTTCCACAATTACACATTAATTATGCAATATATCTTTTACTTTCTTCTAACGCTTTTTCAATTCCTTCAGGATTTCTACCTCCAGCAGTTGCAAAATAAGGTTGACCGCCACCGCCACCGTGAATTAATTTTCCCAGTTCACGAACTACTTTACCCGCATCTAATTTCTTTTCTTCTACTAAGTTTTTAGCAATATAACAGGTTAAAAAAGCTTTTCCGTCAGATTCTGAACCAACTAATAAAAACAAATTATCTAGTTGATTCCCTAAATCAAAGGCTAAATCTTTAATGCTATTTTGATCTAAATCTATCTTTTTAGCTAAAAAATTAATACCATTTATATTCTCAACTTCATGAATTAAATCGCCTTTTAAATTTTTTGCTTTATCTTTTAATAAAGCTTCTAGTTGTTTTTTAAGTACCGTGTTTTCGTCTTGTAAATCAACAATTGCCTTTTGTGGATTGGCAGGATTTTTCAATAATTCTTTTATTTCTGAATATACTCTATTACTTTCGAAGTAAAATTCTTTAGTTGCATCATTAGTAATAGCTTCAATACGTCTAATACCAGCCGCAATTGCAGATTCTGAAGTAATTTTAAAATGCCAAATATCACTGGTGTTTTGTACGTGAATTCCACCACAAAGTTCTACAGAACTTCCAAATTGAATAGCACGAACCGTATCTCCGTATTTTTCACCAAATAAAGCCATGGCGCCTTTTTCAATAGCAGTTTCCATAGGAATATTTCTAAACTCTTCTAATGGAATTTTACTAGAAATTCGTGCATTTACATAATCTTCAACATCTCTTAACTCATCAGTTGTTAATTTGGTAAAATGAGAAAAATCAAAACGTAAACTTTTTGAATGTACTGATGAGCCTTTTTGTTCAACATGAGTTCCTAGTATTTCTCTTAACGCTTGATGTAAAAGATGTGTTGCAGTATGATTACAAGCAGTTCTATGACGTTGTTTTCCATCAACTACAACTTTAAAAATTTGTGTTGGGTCTTTTGGTAAACTTTTAGCAAAGTGAATAATTAAATTATTTTCTTTTTTAGTATCAACAATATAAATAACATTTCCATTGTTCACTTCAAGATAGCCTTTATCACCAACTTGTCCACCACCTTCAGCATAAAATGGCGTCATGTTAAAAACTAATTGGTATAAATCACCATCTTTTATAGAGGAAACTTTTCTGTAACGCGTTATTTTAATGTTAGCTTCAAGAGTGTCATAACCAATAAATTCTTCATCATCATCTTCATATAAAACTACCCAATCATCAGTTTCAACAACAGCTGCAGCTCTAGATCTGTTTTTTTGTTTTTCTAATTCAATCTTAAATTCTGTTTCATTTAGGGTCATTCCTTTTTCGGAAAGAATTAAGGCTGTTAAATCTATAGGGAACCCATAAGTGTCATATAATTCGAATGCTTTTTTTCCTGAAACTTCACTTCCTTTGGTGTTTTTAATAACACCGTCTAACAATACTAAACCTTGATCTAAAGCGCGTAAAAACGACAGCTCTTCTTCTTTAATTACATTAGTAACTAATTGATTTTGAGATTTTAACTCAGGAAAATATTCGCCCATTTGTTTTGTTAATGTAGCAACCAGTTTGTAAATAAAAGGTTCTTTTACATTTAAAAAAGTAAAACCATAACGAATAGCTCTTCTTAAAATTCGCCTAATTACATAACCTGCACCAGTATTTGAAGGTAATTGTCCATCAGCAATGGCAAAAGCTACTGCACGAACGTGATCTGAAATAACACGAATAGCAATATCAGTTTCTTCATTTTTACCATAATCATTGTTGGTAATTGCTTCAACTTCTCTAATTAAAGGTGTAAAAACATCTGTATCATAATTAGATTGTTTGTTTTGTAAAACCATGCACAAACGTTCAAATCCCATTCCTGTATCAACATGTTGAGCAGGTAATTTTTCTAAGGAACCATCAGCTTTACGGTTAAATTCCATAAATACTAAATTCCAAATTTCCACCACTTGAGGATGGTCCATATTTACCAAACTTTTACCTGAAACTTTAGCTTTTTCTTCAGCAGATCTAATATCTACATGAATTTCAGAACAAGGCCCACAAGGTCCTTGAGCACCCATTTCCCAAAAATTATCTTTTTTATTTCCATTAATAATTCGGTCTTCACTAATATACTGTTTCCAAAGGTCATAAGCTTCTTGGTCATAGTCTAAGGCATCTTCTTCAGCTCCTTCAAAAACAGTTACATATAAACAATCTTTATCAACTTTTAAAACATCCACCAATAATTCCCAAGCCCATGCAATGGCTTCTTTTTTAAAATAATCACCAAAACTCCAGTTTCCCAACATTTCAAACATAGTATGGTGGTAGGTATCTTTACCAACTTCTTCTAAATCGTTATGTTTTCCAGATACTCTTAAACATTTTTGTGTGTCGGCAACACGTTTGTCAATAGCATTTTTCTGGCCTAAAAAATATTCTTTAAAAGGTACCATTCCAGCATTGGTGAACATTAATGTTGGGTCATTCTTTAACACCATTGGAGAAGAAGGTACTATATTATGTTTTTTTGATTCAAAAAAATCTAAAAATTCTTGACGGATTTGTTGTGATTTCATTTGTGATATCTTAGTTTTTGTATGATCTAATTGTGCTAGTTAAAGTTTATATTATTGGTTAAAATAACATTGATTTTAACTGTTTTAATTGTTAATTATTTCCTAAATAAAATGCGTTTTACAACTTTTATAAAACATTTTGTAAATTTGTTAAAAATGCATCACAATATTAGCAAATATTATGGCGTTTTATGGTGCAAAAATAACATAATTTATATTTATGGCGAAGGTAAAATATTATTACGACCCTGATTCACTATCCTATCAAAAGATACAGGTTAAAAAGCGAGATACTTTTAAAAAGCTTTTGGTTACTATTGTAGGAGCTATTTTATTTATGTTTTTAGGTTTTTTAGTGTTTTCTCCTTTTTTTGAGTCTCCAAAAGAGAAAGAGATTAAGCGTCAACTAGAGTTTGTAAAATTAAATGAAGAATTACATAGTAAAAAAATTGTTCAGCTTGAGAAAATTTTAAGTGAAATTCAAGATAGAGATAATAATATTTACCGTTTATATTTTGAAGTAAATCCTATTCCTGAAGAACAACGAAGAGCTGGGTTTGGAGGTATAAATAGATATAAAGCATTGGAAGGTTTTGATAACTCTAAAATGGTTATTGATGTTACTAAAAATATGGATATATTATCTAAACAATTATATGTTCAATCTAAATCATTAGATGAAATTGTAAAATTGGCAGAGAATAAAGAAGGGTTGCTTGCGGCTATGCCAGCGATTCAGCCTGTTAAAAATGAAGATTTAACTAGGATGGCATCAGGTTATGGTTGGAGATCAGATCCATTTACCAAAGCGCGTAAAAAACATTGGGGTATGGATTTTACTTCTCCTGTAGGTACGCCAATTTATGCTTCTGGAGATGGAGTTGTTGAAAGAGCAGACCAAAATTCATCAGGTTATGGTAAGCATATTAGAATTGACCATGGTTTTGGGTTTATTTCTTTGTATGCACATATGAGTAAATACAATGTAAGAAAAGGGCAAAAAGTTAAAAGAGGTGATTTAATTGGTTTTGTTGGAAATACAGGACGTTCTCAGGGGCCTCATTTGCATTATGAAATTATAAAAAATGGTGTAAAAATAAACCCTATTGATTTTTACTATGGAAACTTAACTCCTGAAGAATTTGAAGCGATGCAAAAAGCAGCTCAAATAGAAGGACAATCACTAGATTAATGTTTATAGATTTACCAGAGAAAAGATATTATAAAATTGGTGAAGTGGCAAAGGCTTTTGGGCTAAATGCTTCACATATACGCTTTTGGGAAAAAGAATTTGATGTTTTAAAGCCTAAAAAAAATAATAAGGGAAATAGATTATTTACACAAGAAGATCTTAAAAATTTAAAGCTTATTTACCATTTAGTTAAAGAAAAAGGCTTCACACTAGAAGGTGCAAAAGGTAAAATGAAAGAAAGCCCTAAAAGTGTAAAAAATAATCATGAAATAATCACTCGTTTAGAGGCCATTAAGGAAGAATTGATTAAAATTAAAAGCCAGATTGACTGATAAATTTTCAGTATTAATTTGTAACAAAATTTAATATTGAACAACTAATAAAAGAGAATTATAAATAACTTAAAACTATACAAATGAAAAAGTGGTTAATTCCTGTAATAATTGTAGCTGTAATTGCATTTGCAATTTATAGAATGGCTGTTGGATTTTATAATACATCAGTTGATTTAGAAGAGAATGCAAAAACTTCATGGTCAAATGTTGAAAGTGCTTATCAACGTAGAGCAGATTTAATTCCAAATTTGGTTTCAACAGTGAAAGGTTATGCAGCACATGAAAAAGAAACATTGGAAGGTGTTATTAAAGCGCGAGCAGAAGCAACTAAAACGACCATTGACCCAACGAATATAACTCCAGAAAAAATGGCAGCTTTCCAAAAAGCACAAGATGGTTTAAGTGGAGCACTATCTAGATTGTTGGTTACTGTAGAGAGATATCCAGATTTAAAAGCAAATCAAAATTTCTTAGAGTTGCAAAGCCAGTTAGAAGGTACTGAAAACAGAATTAATGTAGAACGTAATCGTTTTAATACTGATGTGAATGTTTTTAGTAAACACATTAAAAAATTCCCAAATAATATTTTAAATAATTTTATTGGAAATTTTAAAGAAATGGCGCGTTTTCAAGCTGCAGAAGGTAGTGATGTAGCTCCAAAAGTTGAATTTTAATAAAGTCTATGTCTAAAATTGAAGATTTTTTAACAGCTTCTCAAGAGCAACGAATTATTGAGGCTATAAAAACTGCTGAAAAAAATACTTCAGGAGAGATAAGAGTTCATATAGAAAAAAATACAGAAAAACCTCCAATGGAAAGAGCTTTGGAGGTTTTTTATTTTTTAAAAATGGATACTACAAAGTTAAGAAATGGGGTATTGCTTTACATCGCTGTTGAAAGCAGAAAATTTGTTATTTTAGGTGATGAAGGCATCAACAATAAAGTGCCTAAAGATTTTTGGGAAACCGAAAAAGAATTTGTACTCTCTCATTTTGCTAAAGGTGAATTTGAAAAAGGAATTGAACAAACCATTATTAAAGTTGGAGAAAAATTGAAAGATTTTTTCCCTTATCAATCAAACGACACAAACGAATTATCGAATGAAATTTCTAAAGGATAGATCAAACTTTTTAAATATATTATTGTTGTTTTTATTGATAACGAGCAATGTATTTTCACAAAATATACCAAATAAACCTAGTTTTATCCCCGCGTTAATAGATAGTACAAATACATTAACTGCAAGTGAAAAATCAGCATTAGAAACAAAATTAATTCGCTATAGTGATTCTACTTCTACAGAATTATTTCTAATAATAATGCCTTCAACATTTGGTGAAAACATAAACCTTTACGCAACAGAACTTGGTCATAAATGGGAAATTGGTCAAAAAGGAAAAGATAATGGTGTTGTTATATTGTTAGCAAAAGATGATCGGAAAATAGCAATTCAAACAGGTTATGGAGTAGAACATTTGTTAACAGATGCTTTATCAAAAAGAATTATAGAAAATATCATTTTACCAGAATTTAAGAAAGGAGATTATTATGCAGGTCTTGATAAAGGAACCGATGTAATAATTGATATTTTAAGAGGAGAATATAAGGGTGAACCAAACAAAGGAAATAGTAAAGGAGGTTTTCCAATTCTACTAATTATTGTCATCATATTTTTTCTAATCATAATTTTTTCGAAAAAGAATAGAGGAGGAGGAAATAATAGAGGAAACAGAAAAGACAATGCAGTAGATATTTTAACAGCTATTCTTTTAAGTGGAGCCGGCCGTAGTTCTAGTGGCGGCTTTGGAGGAGGTTCAAGCAGTGGCGGCTTCGGTGGTTTTGGTGGCGGTGGCGGCTTCGGTGG
>NZ_JBFFOE010000127.1:0-6012 GCF_041562875.1 Lutibacter sp.
ATAAACCTAAAGCTGCACCCCAAGAAGCACCACCATTGGTATTTCTTTTTAAAGAATAAATAGATAAATCTATCGCACTTCCTGTAATATTAGCAATCTCAATCGCTTTATTGTTTGAGGAACCTTCAATATATTCAGAAATAAAGAGTTCAGTCCCACTTCCGCTTCCACTATCACCTAATGTAGTGACATTTGCTGTATTGCTTATTGCAGAGTTATTTCCAGCAGTATCTTTAGCTAAAACTGTAAAAGAAAAAGAAGTTGCAGCAGTTAAACCGGTTACGCTATAAGAAGCATTAACTGTTGAAGCTAAAAATATGCCATCTTTATAAACATCGTATTCTGTTACGCCAACATTATCGGTTGAAGCTGTCCAAGTTAAATTAGTTGTTGTACTAGTTGTATTACTTGCATTTAAATCAGTAATTGTAGTTGGGGATTGAGTGTCTACAATGTTTGCTGTTGTTACAGTTTCAGTAGTACTTACTGATGAAGTATTTCCAGTAGCATCTTTTGCATATACCGTAAAATTATAGGTAGTATTTAATGTTAAATTAGTAACAGCATATGAATTTGTATTGGATGAAACTAAAAATACACTATCTTTATAAATTTCATAAGAACTCACAGCAATATTATCTGTTGAAGCAGTCCAGTTTAAATCTAGAGTTGTGTTTGTAATATTTGAGGCAATCAAATTTATTGGTACAGTTGGTGCTTCAGTATCTGGAGTGCTATTTCCAAATAAATCTTCAGCTTGTGGACCATTCCAAATTTGTGTTGCAAAAGCTGGATTATCAATAAAAGGGTTTCTATTTCCTTGTGCAAAAGTATTTGACGAATTTCCATGATATTCGTTTCTGTTTTTTTCTATTTGAGAAACAGGATCTTCAGCATTCCATTGTAAGAATAAATCAATCATAGCATCAGGAGTTGCAGCGGAACTACCAATACCAACACCCGTTGGTAGACATTGGTTTCCATATCGTAAATACATATACATCATCATTCTTGCAATGTCACCTTTCCATTCATCACCCGGATACCATCCACTATTTGAGTCACCTGCAAAACCGCTTCCTGCAGCAAATTTTTTACTACTACGTTGTCCATTAAAAGTAACATCTGCCGGGCGTAAATGATGACCGTCAGAGCCAGGTCCTGAAGTTCCTAAGTTAGGTGTTCCAAGAGATTTAGCATAGGTATGTTCTCTATTCCAATCTGTGCCTGCAATACCTCCATTCGCATTTTTACTTCTGGTTCTGTCTGTAACATAATTTCCATCATTGTCATTATATCCATAAATTAAGATAATATTGCTTTGTGTAGCATCATTAGGATCTAGATCTGTAATTTTTGAAGCATCCCATACTTGAGAATACGATAAAAAAGTGGTGTGTGTATTAATAATTTTTGTGGCTAATTCATTTTTTAAAGCTGTTCCTGTAAGGGATAAATTCACATCATTATAATAGGATGGGATTTGAGCTACGAGCCAAAACGGGGTAATTAATAATAAGAGTAGAGTAATTTTTTTCATAAAGGGTTAATTTAAATTAATTTATGTAACAAATGTAACTTGTTATAAATACGCTCCTATTAAGGCTTTATTAAATTTATGAACTAGTTTTTAACAAATTGTAATGTTTAATAAAACATTTAGGATTTAAACCTAATTTTTTAACATAAAACTCCTTTATATTACGAATTAAGATTTCTTAATTTGATTAATAATAAGTATAGTTATTATAATTTTTTATTGCTTTTCATTTTTTTTAGGACCATACCATAGCCAAAATTCGGTAAGACTAAATAAAATAGGGGAAATCCCATTATAACAGTATTAAATAGTTTAATTATGTTGTTCAATAACAGTATTTATATTCATTTTATTTTTTGGAATAAAGCCTTTCAACATTAAAGCAATTCCAAAAACCATTAAAATAATACCCATAATTCGTTTTACTTTATAGGTAATTTTTGGAGTTAATTTCTTTTTTAATTGTTTGGCTAATACTATTTTTCCAATATCAGTAATTAAATAACTAGCTATAATCACAGCAAAATAGTTAAATATTTTAGCAGGATTCATTTGTAAATTAGAACCCACAACTACAATCATTCCCAACCAAAAAGCTAACACACCAACATTAATAAAATTAAGTAAAAAGCCTTTCAAAAACAGTTTTATATAATTGGTTTGTTCAGGAATCACTAGAGTTTCATCATGAATAACTCTTTTCTGATTTTTATCTAAATACATGATTAATCCATAAACCAATAAAATTAAGCCTCCAATATAAAACAAGCGAGGATCACCTTTTATTTGTTCTAATAAACTTTTACTTCCATAGTATGCAATTAAAATAAATACAATATCACCTAAAATAACACCTAAATCAAAAGCAATAGCTGCTCTAGCTCCTTTAAGAATGCTGGTTTGTATGAGCATAAAAAAAACAGGGCCAATCATAAATGATAAAAAAAAGCCAATAAGTACTGCGTCTTTTATTTCGTTAAATGTCATAATTGTTTAATAAGGATGTGAAATTACTCTATTTATTAAACATTGTCATAGTCAATAGAGATTTTATGTGAAGTTGGATGCGCCTGACAGGTTAAAATAAAACCATCTTTAATTTCTTCCTCTGATAAAATAGTGTTTTTAGTCATTACTGCACTTCCCTCTGTAACTTTGGCTAAACAACTGCTACAAATTCCACCTTGACAAGAATAAGGAGCATCTAAATTCTCTTTTAAAGTGGCAGTTAATATGGTTGTTTTAGTATCCATTTCAAAAGTTGTTTCTTCATCATCAAGAAGTACGGTAATTTCACATATTCCTTCAAAAGTTTGAGTAGCTTCTTTTTCTGATGAAACAGGAGTAGAAAATAGTTCAAAATGAATATTATTTTTATCTAAACCATATTCAATTAAGGTTTCTTTTGCAATATGAATCATTTCTTCAGGACCACATAAAAAAGCAGTAGAAAAAGATAGATTTTTGAATTTATTTTTAACTACAAAGTTGATATTTCCAGTGTCAATTCTCCCAAATAAGGTACCCTCTTTTTGTTCTCGGCTAAATACATATTGTACATTAAATTGATTCGAAAATTCAACTTTTAAACTATTTATTTCATTTTTAAAAATAGTGTCAACTTCCGTTTTGTTACCATAAATAAGTGTAAAAGTACTTTTAGGTTCTTCAATTAATGTTGCTTTTACCATTGCCATAATTGGTGTAATTCCACTTCCAGCTGCAATTCCTAAATAATTATAGGCATTTTTCATTGAAGTTTCTAAAATAAATTTTCCTTCGGGTTTTGAAACTTCTAAAATATCACCTTCTTTTAAAATGGTACATGCATAAACTGAGAAAGTTCCATTATCTACAGCTTTAATTGCAACTCTTAATTCACCACAATTTGGTGCTGAGCAAATTGAATATGCTCTGCGAATTTCTTCACCAGCAATGGCTGTTTTAATGGTAATGTATTGACCCGCAATAAATTTAAACTCGTTTTTAAGTTCTGAAGGAATATCAAATACGATAGAAACTGCATTTTGGGTTTCCTTTTTTAGTTCTTTTATAGTAAGTGAATGGAATTTTGACATTATTAATAGTTTAAGGCTACAAAAGTAATTAAACTTTACGGAATGATTTTTAAAAAAGGTTACATTTACGTGTAACAATTTATGGTTAAAACATACTTATTAAATCGTAAAGAAAAACCAAACCGAATGATTAAACATTTTATAAACTTTGAATGGAAACAATTTTTTCGCTCATCCTATTGGCAAAAAAGTATTGCAATAAATATTTTAATGGTGTTTTTAGCACTTTATTTTATATTGGTGTTTTTAGCTTTAGGTTTTGGATTGTATCCAATACTTAAAAAACAGTTTCCTGAATCTGACCCATTAATCATGGTGAACGGCTTTTTGTTTTATTGGTTTTTAGGAGATTTGGTGATGCGTTTTTTCTTGCAGAAATTGCCGGTTATGAACATAAAGCCATTGTTAATTTTACCAGTAAAACGAAGTAAAATAGTACATTATGTATTAGGAAAATCAATGATTTCATTTTTTAATTTTCTACCTCTTTTTGCTGTTATTCCCTTTGGAACTATTTTAATTTCTGAAGATTACAATACAACAACAGTATTAATTTGGATGTTATTAGTGGTTGTTTTTACGCTAACAGTAAATTTTTTAAATTTTATTATTGAAAGTAAATCAGCTGAAACAGAATTATCATTTTTGCCAATAATAGCAATAACCTCAGGTTTGTTTGCTTTAAATTATTTTGAGATAGTTTCAATATCAGGGTTGCTAGCAAGTGCTGTAAATGCTATTACTGAGAATCCAGTTTTAATATTAATTCCAATTGCATTTTTGGGTATACTTTATTTTGTAAACTATTCAATATTAAGACCTAAATTATATGTTGATGGTTCACTAAAAGCAAAAGCACAAATAGCAACAACATCTGATTTAACTTGGACAAGAAGATTTGGAGATATTGCACCTTTTTTACAACTAGACTTAAAGTTAATTTGGAGAAATAAACGCCCAAGATCATCCGTTTTTATTGTAGTTATTGGTTTGCTGTATGGTTTGGCTTTTTACCCAAATCCAATGTACCAAAATATGCCACCAATGTTCATTTTTGTTGGGATTTTTGTAACAGGAATTTTTATGATCAACTTCGGGCAGTTTATTCCTGCTTGGGATAGTGGTTATTATAAATTATTAATGAGTCAGAATATAAAATACAAGCAATATTTAAATTCTAAATTTTCATTAATGCTAATGAGTGCAATTTTAATGTTTATTTTAAGTATTCCGTATGTGTATTTTGGATGGAAAATACTAGTCATTCATTTTGCGGCAATGATTTATAATATTGGTGTAAATTCTCATGTGTTACTATTTGGAGGTTCATTTAATCGAAAAAAAATAGATTTAACTCAACGAGCAGCATTCAATTATCAAGGAACAGGAGCTGTACAATGGATAATTGGTTTTCCATTATTGCTTTTCCCAATTTTGTTTTTTTATCTTCCTTATAAATTTATTGGTTTTGAAGCGGGGATAGCAACACTAATTATTTTAGGCGGAATTGGAATAGTATTACATCAAAAACTAATGAATGGAATTACAAAACGTTATTTAAAATCTAAACATAAAATGATTAGTGCTTTTGACCAAAGCAATTAATTAGATTAAAATATTTTCTTTTTCAACAACTAAACAATTACACGTTTAAACAAAAATATAATGATACAAGCAACAGAACTTTCAAAAAAATATGGCGGAGTAACCGTTTTAAATATAGAAAATTTAGAAATTCCAAGAGGACAAACTTTTGGTTTGGTGGGAAATAATGGTGCAGGAAAAACCACCTTCTTTAATTTAATATTAGACCTTATTAATCCAACTACAGGATCGGTTATAAATAATAATATTCAAGTAAACAAAAGTGAAGATTGGAAACCTTTTACCGCTGCTTTTATTGATGAAAGTTTTTTAATTGGTTATTTAACTCCTGAAGAATATTTTTATTTTATTGGTGAGCTTCGAGGAATGAATAAAGCTGATATTGATACTTTTTTAGCGCAATTTTCAGACATTTTTAATGATGAAATTTTAGGAAAGAAAAAATATTTAAGAGATTTATCAAAAGGAAATCAGAAAAAGGCAGGAATTGTTGCTGCGTTAATAGGGAGTCCTGAAGTCATTGTTTTAGATGAACCTTTTGCTAATTTAGACCCAACTACACAAATTCGTCTTAAAAAATTATTAGGTGAGTTGACTAAAAATAGCAATGCCACTGTGCTAATTTCAAGTCATGATTTAGGTCATATTACTGAAGTTTGTGAACGTATTGTTGTTTTAGATAAAGGCTTAATAGTTAAAGACTTAAAAACTTCAGAAGAAACTTTAACAGCGTTAGAAGCGTATTTTACGGTGTAATTCAAATAAATAAGTAGTTTTTTGTATTTTTAC
>NZ_JBFFOE010000128.1:0-6006 GCF_041562875.1 Lutibacter sp.
AAAATTAACCCTCTTTACTATTGAAGAAGGAAAAATTCTAAAAAAAGGAGAATATGTAGGTTTAATTGACACCGTTCAGTTAGCACTAAAAAAAGAACAGCTACTGGTTTCTAAAAACACCATAATATCAAAATCAAAAGGCGTTTTATCACAAATAAATGTATTAAAAGCCCAATTAAGAACAGCTACAATTTCTAAAAACAGAATAGAAAATCTACTCAAAGAAAACGCAGCAACTCAAAAACAACTGGATGATATTAATGGCCAAATTGATGTAATAAATCAACAAATTAGAAGTGTAGAAATTCAAAATGCTCCTATAGTAAATGAATTAAAAAGCATAGATGTTCAAATAAGTCAACTAGAAGATTTATTGCAAAAAAATAGCATTATAAATCCAATAAACGGAACTGTTTTAGTAAAATATACTGAACCAAATGAAATTACTTCGTTTGGAAAACCTTTGTATAAAATAGCTGATTTAAGCATCATGCAATTACGCGTTTATATAAGTGAAACACAACTTTCATCTATTAAAATTGGTCAAGAAGTTACTGTTAAAATTGATGCTAATGAAGAAATGAAAAACTTCAAAGGAACTATTTCTTGGATTGCTTCTGAAGCCGAATTTACACCTAAAATTATTCAAACAAAAGAAGAGCGAGTTAATTTGGTATATGCTGTAAAAGTTGATGTGCAAAATGACGGAAGCCTTAAAATAGGAATGCCTGCAGAAATGTGGATAAATACTTCTGAGAAATAGCGATAATGAGTATTTCAGTACAAAATATAAGCAAATCATTTAAAACAGTTCACGCTTTAAAAAATATTTCCTTTAATGTAAAAGAAGGTGAATTATTTGGACTTATTGGCCCTGATGGTGCAGGAAAAACTACCTTATTCAGAATTTTAACAACCCTCTTATTTGCTGATGAAGGAACTGCAACTGTCGCAAATTTTGATGTAGTTGAAGATTATAAAAATATTCGCAATAATGTGGGTTATATGCCTGGAAAATTTTCTTTATATCAGGATCTAACGGTGGAAGAAAATTTAGAATTTTTCGCCACTATTTTTGGAACAACTATTAAAGAAAACTACGATTTAATAAAAGATATTTATGTTCAAATTGAACCTTTTAAAAAGCGTAGAGCAGAAAAATTATCCGGTGGAATGAAACAAAAACTAGCTTTATGCTGTGCTTTAATTCATAAACCTAAAGTATTGTTTTTAGACGAGCCAACTACAGGTGTTGATCCGGTTTCAAGAAAAGAATTTTGGGAAATGCTAAAGAGATTGCAGCAAAAAGGCATTACTATGCTAGTTTCAACTCCTTATATGGATGAAGCTGCTTTGTGTGACAGAATTGCACTAATTCAAGATGGTCAACTATTAGAAATTGACACACCGCAAGAAATTGTAAAACATTTTCCAAAAAAATTATATGATGTTAGTGCAGATAATATGTACAAACTTCTTCTTACTTTAAAAGAGTACACAAGTTGTTATAGTGTTTATCCGTTTGGTGAATTTATGCATTATGCAGACAAAAGAGATGATTTTAATACAGAAGAATTAGCGCTATTTTTAAAAGAAATGGGTGCGGTAAATATTAGTATTCAACAAACAAAAACTACCATTGAAGATACATTTATGGAATTGGCAAGATAAAAAAACAGAAAAAGGTATGTCACCTCAAGCGCAGTCGAAAGGTTTTTAATTATAATAGGTAGTTCTCTACTGCGATCGATTTAACAAAATAAACATGGAAAATAAAAACGTCATACAAGTAAAAAATCTTACCAAAAAATTTGGTGATTTTACCGCTGTAAATGAAATTTCTTTTGAAGTTAAAGCAGGAGAAATATTTGGTTTTTTAGGTGCAAATGGAGCTGGAAAAACCACCGCTATGAAAATGTTAATTGGTATCTCAACACCAACTTCAGGAAGTGCACAAGTTGCTGATTTTGATGTGTTCACAAACCCAGAAGATATTAAAAAAAATATTGGTTATATGAGTCAAAAGTTTGCCTTGTATGATGATTTAACGGTGAAAGAAAATATTACATTTTTTGGTGGAATTTATGGCTTATCGCGTAAAAAAATTGAAGAGAAAAGGAAACAATTAATTGAAGAACTTGACCTACAAGATATTGTAAATGAATTAGTAGGCTCTTTACCTTTAGGATGGAAACAAAAAATATCGTTTTCTGTTGCTTTATTACACAACCCTAAAATAGTTTTTTTAGACGAACCAACAGGTGGTGTTGATCCAATTACCCGACGACACTTTTGGGAAATGATTTATAAAACAGCCAGCAATGGAACTACTGTTTTTGTAACTACGCATTATATGGATGAAGCTGAATATTGCGATCGTGTTTCCATAATGGTTGATGGTAAAATTGAAGCTTTAGATACTCCCAAAAAATTAAAAGAGCAATTTAAAGCTGAAAGTATGAATGATGTGTTTTTA
Organism: Lutibacter sp.; assembly: GCF_041562875.1. Classification (GTDB taxonomy): domain Bacteria; phylum Bacteroidota; class Bacteroidia; order Flavobacteriales; family Flavobacteriaceae; genus Lutibacter. Next base: position 2,477 of record NZ_JBFFOE010000128.1, read on the forward strand.
AAATTAGCAAGAGGATGAAGCGATTTAAAGGATTTATAAAAAAAGAATTTTACCATATTTTTAGAGATAGGCGCTCTCTGTTTATCCTTTTTGGAATGCCAATTGCACAAATAATGTTGTTTGGTTTTGCTATTACCAATGAAATTAACAATGTTGATATTGCTGTTCTTGACCATTCTAAAGATGTAATAACGCAAGAAATTATTACTAAAATTGCGTCTTCAAAATATTTTAGCATTCAGCAATTAATTAATAATGAAGGGGAAATAGAAGCTATTTTTAAAAAAGGAAAAGTAAAAGCTGTGTTAATTTTCGAAAAAGATTTCAGTAAAAATCTAACAAAAGAAAATAATGCAACTATTCAAATAATTACAGATGCAACTGATCCAAATACAGCAAATACTATTAGTAATTACACGAATTCTATCCTTCAAAAATACCAGCAAGAAATTAATAAAAACATAAAAACACCCTATCAAATTATTCCAAAAACCAGAATGGTTTACAATCCGGAATTAAAAAGTGTTTTTATGTTTGTTCCAGGAGTAATGACCATTATTTTAATGTTAGTTTCAGCAATGATGACTTCAATTTCTATCACTCGTGAAAAAGAATTAGGCACTATGGAAATTTTATTAGTTTCGCCTTTAAAACCGTTTCAAGTAATTGTTGGAAAAGTGATTCCTTATGTTTTTCTATCTATCATTAACGCCATTGTTATTGTATTACTCAGCATTTTCATATTTAAAATGCCTGTGCAAGGAAGTCTGTTTTTATTAGGTATTGAAAGTGTTTTATTTATTGTTACCGCATTATCCCTAGGTATTTTAATTTCAACAATTTCAGAAACGCAGCAAACTGCTATGATGATATCTTTAATGGGATTAATGTTGCCAACCATTTTATTATCAGGCTTTATTTTTCCAATTGCAAGTATGCCACTTCCTTTGCAAGTAATTAGCAATATTATCCCGGCAAAATGGTTTGTTATCATTTTAAAAGGCATTATGTTAAAAGGAGTTGGACTCACATTTCTTTGGAAAGAAACATTGATTTTAGTTGTAATGACGCTATTTTTTATTGCGTTAAGTATTAAAAAGTATAAAATTAGATTGGAGTAAATGAAAAGAAAAAAGAGAATATAAAAAAGATTAGAAGATTAACAAGTGATTGGAAATGTTTGATCTTTAAAAAGTCTATTTTTCTCTATTCTTTATTCTTTCTGTTAAATATAAAATGAGGTCTCAACTGTACTCGGCCTGACAAAATTGAAAGTCATTTCGAACGCAGTCGAGAGATAAATTAAAGTATATAAATTGTGAAAACCATAGGATACATCATACAAAAAGAGTTCAAACAAATCTTTAGAAATAAGGGAATGCTTCCTATTATTTTTATTTTGCCTTTGATACAATTAATCATACTTTCAAATGCAGCTACGTTTGAAATTAAAAACATTAAATTCTCTTATATTGATAATGATAACACCTCATTTTCAAGAGCATTAATTGATAAATTTGAAGCCTCAACTTATTTTAATGTTGTTTCTAATTTTCCTTCTGAAAAAATAGCGAGTTCCGCAATGTTAAAAGGAGACGTTGACGTTATTTTAGAAATTCCTCACTATTTTGAACGCGATCTTTTAAAAAACAAAAAAACAGACTTATCAGTAATTATAAATGCCATTGATGGCGCAACTGCAGGTGTTGAAAATGTATATATCAATCAGATTGTTCAGCTTTTTAATAAGAATGCCCGAGTAGCATTAATGCAGCCATTTGATTTAATAAATACCAAAAAAAATATTTCTAGTATTACTTCCTTTTGGTATAATGAAACCTTAAATTATAAAACCTTTATGGTTCCAGGAATTTTAGTTTTATTGGTTACTATGATCACTTTATTCCTATCTGGGATGAATATTGTTCGTGAAAAAGAAATAGGAACTTTAGAGCAAATTAACGTAACGCCTATTAAAAAACATCAGTTTATTATTGGTAAATTATTTCCGTTTTGGGTTATTGGAATGGGATTATTAACCATCGGTTTAATTATTGCAAAAGTCTTATTTAACGTACCAATAGTTGGTAGTATTGCATTAATGTATTTGTACAATTCAATTTATATTTTGGTTATTTTAGGTATGGGATTGTTTATCTCAAATTTTACAGATACACAACAACAAGCTATGTTTATTTCCTGGTTTTTTGTGGTAATATTTATTTTAATGAGTGGTCTTTTTACGCCTATTGAAAGTATGCCAATGTGGGCTCAATATGTAACAGAATTTAATCCTATAAAATATTTTGTTGAAGTGATGCGAATGGTCATGTTAAAAGGTGCTGATTTCACTGATATTTTACCACAATTATTAAAAACACTAGGCTATGCAATTATTATGAATGGTTTGGCCGTTTGGAGTTATAAAAAAACCAATTAATATTTTAGTTAAAATAATGACCTAAATATTAAGATTTTAAATAGCGTAGACTTAAAATATTTAGCATAAATTTGATTCGGTAATTATGAAAATATGGACGATAAAATAATAGTTGTTAAAAAGATTTCTGGAGATTTAGAACCATTTTCAATACAAAAACTCTCTAAATCTCTTAAAAATAGTGGTGCTTCAGACGAAGAAATTGAAAAAATTGTGGATGCTGTAAAACCTGAACTCTATGATGGAATTTCTTCAAACTTAATTTATAAAAAAGCCTTTCGCATACTAAAAAAATACAACCGAATTTGTGCTTCAAAATACAGTTTAAAAAGAGCAATATTTGAATTAGGTCCTACTGGTTTTCCTTTTGAAAGATTGATTAGTGCGCTTTTAAGACAAAAAGGTTATAAAACTAAAATTGGAGAAATATTACACGGAGAATGTATTACTCATGAGATAGATGTTCTGGCTGAAAAAGATGGAAATACCTATACCATAGAATGTAAATTTCATCAAAATCCTACCAATGTAAATAATGTAAAAATTCCATTATATATTAACTCCAGATTTATTGATGTTCAAAAAGTATGGAACAATTCAGGTAAAACAACCCATTTAAAACAAGGTTGGCTGGTTACAAATACACGTTTTACAAAAGATGCAATAGATTATGCAAAGTGTGTTGACTTAACTTTGTTAAGCTGGGATTACCCTAAAAATAACGGAATAAAAAATAATATTGATAAATATGGCTTATATCCCATAACTACCTTAATCTCTTTGACGAAAAAGGAAAAAATTCAACTCATGGAAAAAGATATTATTTTGGTTAAAGAGCTTTCCAAAATGCCTGAGTCACTTAATCACCTAAGTTTTTCGGAGAAACAAAAAGCTTTGGTCTTAGCTGAAGTGCGCAAGTTATGTAGCCTGTCACACCCTTAAAAAGAATTTTAGCATTTTCTTTAAGCGAAGTTGTTTTTTGCGAAAAATGTTTAACCTTCTGATAAATCAGCTATATTTTAAAATTTACGTTAAGATTTTAAAATTTACAACCTTTAAAATAAAAGCTATTTTGTAATTTTGTATTTAG
>NZ_JBFFOE010000129.1:0-5852 GCF_041562875.1 Lutibacter sp.
ATTCTTCGTAAGCAATGCTCTTTGTGTATTTTAACAGTTTAGCTTCCATTTTTTTTAGTATAGTATTATTTACTACAAAATTACTAAAAACAATTACAAAAAATGAATTTTATGCATTTATATTCTGTTTTGTGCGTTTTTTAATTAAGTGACCTGCATTAAAAAGAGTTAAATCAGCACGAAAATTGACTTTAAAAACATATTCAACAAAGCAAAATCAAAAAAGAATTGCATCTTTGCTATTATGTTCAATTATAAAAACATAAAATTATGCTTAAAGAAGAAAGACACCAACATATTTTAGATAAAATTAAATTAAGTAGAAAAGTTTTATCTACCGATTTAAGTATAGAATTAAATGTTTCAGAAGACACCATTAGACGCGATCTTAATGAATTATCAGCTAATGGATTCATAAAAAAAGTACATGGTGGCGCGCTACCATTAGATACTAAAGCTCCTTCTTACGAAGAAAGAAGCAGTTACAATTTAGAAGAAAAAAACAGCATTGCAAAAAAAGCTGTAAAGCTCATAAAATCAGGTCAGGTTATAATAATGAGCGGAAGTACTACAAACCTGCAACTTGCAAAAATTATTCCTTCCGACATAAATGCTACAATTTATACGTATAGCCTTCCAATTGCGTTACAACTTACAGAACATCCTTCAATAGAAATTATATTTATAGGTGGAAAACTTCACAAAGCAGCACAGGTAACTGTTGGACTTGATGTTGTTTCAACAATCTCAGAATTAAGAGCCGATTTATGCTTCATGGGATCTGGCGGAATTAATATTTCTAATGGAATGACAGAACCCGACTGGGAAGTGTCACACATTAAAAAGTGTATGATTTCTGCCAGCGACAGAGTTGTTGCGCTTTGTACTCAAAACAAAATAAACGAAATAAAAAGATATACTGTTGCTCCCATTCATAAAATAGACACTATTGTAACAGATATAGATCCGAACGATTCTATTTTCGATGACTTCAAAGAAAAAGGTGTTAAAATTCTTTAATAATTTCTTTAAAAAACGTGATTATGCGCTTTTGTGCGTTTTTAAATGTTAAATTTTGCATTTTTTTAACTATTTTTTAACGTTAATTAAAAATAAATGCTACTTTTGGGTAAATATTATTTTAAATCCATTTTTATGAACAAAACAAATGAAAACTTCTCTTTTACCAAGAGATTTCGATTTACGATCAGTCTATTTGTGCTTATGATGTTAGGACTTAGCTTACATGCGCAAACGACCACCTACACATTAAAAGGTAATGTAACAGACAATATTGGTGAGCCTACTCCTGGTGTTAGTGTACAAATTAAAAACACTAACATGGGTGAAACTACTGATTTTGACGGTAATTACACGCTTACAGCTAACCTAAACGCAGGTAGTTATACTCTTACTTTCAGGTCATTGGGGTTAGTAACTAAAGAAGTGAAAATTACATTAGGAACTGAAGCTGAAGTAGTAAATGCTGTTGTCATGAATTTAGATATTCTAGGATTAGATGAAATAGTTATTACTGGTGCAGGAGCATTAACTGCAAAAAAGCAATTAGGAAATACGATTTCTAGTATTAAAGGTTTGGAAATTTCCGAATCTGGTTCAGTAGATATTACAGGAGGACTATCAGGAAAATTGGCAGGAGTTCAAGTAACTCAAAATTCTGGAGACCCAGCAGGTGGTATTAGTGTTCGATTAAGAAGTGCAAGTACCGTGAATGGAAGCTCAGATCCTTTGTACATTATTGACGGGGTAATTGTAAATAACAACTCTACTAATGTCTTAGGTACAACTGGTGTTACTCAAAATAGATTATCAGATATTAGTCCACAAGACATTGATAGAATTGAGGTAATAAAAGGTGCAGCTGCGGCTGCAATATATGGTTCTAGAGCAAGTAATGGTGTGGTACAGATTTTCACAAAAAAAGGCCTATCTGGAGAGCCAGTAATTACGGTTTCTAGCAGTGTAAATTTCAATTCTTTAAGAAAGAAACGTGATTTTAACCAAGAACCTTTTGATTGGTCATCAAGCGACATTACTAATTTAGATAAAGTACCCGTAACAAGATACGACTATCAAGATATGGTATTTCAAAACTCAACAGGAACAGACAACTATGTTTCAATGTCAGGAGGAAAAGAAAACACCAACTATTTTGCTTCATTTTCATATTTAAAGAATGATGGAATTCTTAAAAATACCGATTACGAAAGACAAGGAGGAAGAATTAGAATTAATCAAGTTATCAATGATTGGGCATCAGCTTCTTTTGGTACCTATTTTTCAACAAGCAAAAGTAATGACCAACCTAATGGGGGTTATACAGCTGGAGTATTGCCAACCATACTATTTACAAACAATACAATAGACCCTAGTCCGGATGCAGATGGCAATTATCCAAATATGACTTTTTATCCAAATATTTTGGAATACATTGAAACTTTTAATTTCACTCAAGAGAATAATAGAACCATTAGCGATTTACAACTTAATTTAAAACCAGCTGATGGGCTTAAAGTAAATTATATTCTTGGTTATGACAATTCTGAATCTATAGGAAATTCTTATATTCCAATTGGAACGAATACTATTGCTCTAGGTAAAGCAGCAACAACAACTATTAGTACAAAACAATTAAATAGTGATTTGAATGCTTCACTTGACAAGGACCTTAACGATAACATAAAATCTACAACAACAGCTGGTTTTTCTTGGCAATCAGATAAAACATTGCTACGTTCTATTGTAGGAACTGGTTTGGCGTTAGGAGTAAAAACTACTGATGGAGCTGCCTCAATTTCTACTGATGAAAGCAGAAGTGAAAGAAGTTTCTGGGGTGGATTTTTACAACAAACATTTGGTTTTAGCGATAAACTTTTCTTAACAGGTGCAATTAGACTAGATGGGTCTTCAGTATTTGGTAAAGATGAAAGAAATCAGTTTTACCCAAAAGCAAGTATGTCTTACTTAGTTTCTGAAGAAGATTTTTGGAAAAACAACTTTGGAAGTTCTATTAATAGCTTTAAAATTAGAGCAGCTTGGGGTCAAGCAGGAAACTTAACAGCTATAGGACCTTTTGACCGATTATCAAACTATTCAGCAATAAGTATTGATGGAACTTCAGGTTTAATTGCCCCTACTCGACTTGGGAATGCTGATTTAAAACCTGAAAGACAAACTGAATTAGAATTTGGTATTGATATGGGACTGTTTGATAATAAGATTGGTATTGAACTTACCTATTATAAACAAGATATTGAAGATCTTTTATTAGCAAGAACACTATCTCCATCAACTGGTTTTGGTTCAAGAGTAGAAAATATTGGAACTATGACTAACAATGGTTTTGAAGCATTGATTACAGCGATGCCTGTACAGACAAGTGATTTTAGCTGGTCAATAACCGGTACTTACTCAACAAATAAAAATGAAGTGAACAATATTGAAGGTGAACAATTTGGGATTGGGAATTTTGGATTTTCAGTAGCTAAAAACGGACAACCTTTAGGTGTTTTCTATCAAGGTTTTTATGCAAGAAATACTGACGGAAGTTTACTTTTAACGCCTGGAGGACTTCCACAAAGAGAAAAAGGATCTTATGATGCTAACGGAAATCCTGTTCCTGAAAGAGATGCATCTGGTCAACCAACTGGAACATCCCTAAGTAAAGTTATAGGAGATCCAAACCCAGACTTTATAGCGTCATTAACCAATGAAATTAAATACAAAAACTTTTCTTTTAGAATGCAATTTGATGCCGTACAAGGTGTAGATGTTTTAAGCTGGGATACACGTATGTTTTATCGCTTTGGAGGTGGGCCTGAAACCGCAAGTGAATTACGCGGAGACAGTGTTAGAGGTACTGGTGCAGCTAAGTTTGGTATAGCCGAATCTTACATTGAAGATGGTTCTTATATTAAGCTTAGAGAAGTTTCAACTTCCTATTTGTTAAAAGATCCTTTAAAAGGAGTTAATAGCGTTAAATTCACTATTACTGGACGAAATTTATTCTCTATAGATAATTTCTCAGGGTATGACCCAGAAGTAAATATGGATGGACAAAGTAATGGAGCCAGAGGTGGTATTATGGGACTTGTTCCAATACCAAGTGTCATTAAATTTGGTGTAATAGCTACTTTTTAAGTATTAAAATAAAAAACATAATAAGATGAAAAATATAAAAATATATACAATCATAGGTGCTTTGCTTATTAGCAGTGGTTTATACACTGCGTGCGATACCGAGTTTGAAAATCCGAACAACCCAACTGAAGATGTGGTTCTGGGGACTAAGGAAGGGCTTTTTGCATTAGCAACTGGTATTAGACAATACTATTCAGTAACTGCATTAAGACAAATTATAGAAGCTCCAGGGATTACAACAAGAGAACTAGGAGTTACCAATACTTTTTTAAATATTAATGAATTAGCCAAAGGAGGAGCTGAATTGCCAGCTGAAAGTGGTGGTATCACAAATCCTTGGGTAGATCTTCTAAGAGCTAAAGGAATGGCTGAATCATTAATTGACGGAGCTAATGCAGTAAATCTTTCTCCGGGAACAAAAAGTGGGGTTTTAGCTTATGGAAATCTTTTTAAAGCAATGAGCTTAGGTGCTCTAGTTGAAATGTTTGAACAAGCTCCTATTAATAACGCTGCTGATGGAGCTGCTGAATTTAGTGACAGAGCTACAGTACTAGCAAGTTGCATTTCATTATTAGAAGAAGCGAAAAGCGCTATGGCTTCCGCACCAATCTCTGATGAATTTAAATCAACTGTTTTATGGTCAGACATGAACTTAGAAAAAACAGTAAATGCTTTTCTTTCAAGATATTATTTATTAGCTGGTAATTATACAGAATCAATTAATGCTGCAAATGCAGTATTAAATAATAGTGATGCAACTAATTCAATGTGGGTTTTCGATGCTAACAATCAAAACCCTATCTGGAATCGTACGGTAAATTCTGCCGATTTAAATCCTCAAACTAATTTTGGTTTATTAGGAACTTATATTCCAGAGGCTGGTGATGGTCGTATTAACTTCTATTTAGGTGCCGATGCCGGTTTCGCTAATTTAGATGCAGGTGGACAAGCGCTAAGTGAAATGCTTGGATTCTTTGGAACTAGTACAGCATCAATTCCAATATATCTTAACGGTGAAATGTTATTAAATAAAGCAGAAGCTTATGCTAGAGATAATCAATTAACCAATGCAGTTATTCAACTAAACTTAGTAAGACAAAAGAACAATGACCCATTAGGTGTTAATGCAAACCTTCCTGCTTGGACAGGTAACGAAACAAGCCAAGCTGATATTTTGGAAGAAATCTATAAAAATAGATGTATTGAGTTGTTTTTGACTGGAATGAGATTTGAGGATAGTAAAAGGTTTCATCCTAATTTTGTAGTTCCTGCTGTAGCGAATACAACCAATGAAAGAAATAGAAATTATTATCCTTATCCAACAGTGGAAAGAGAAAACAATCCAAATACACCTGCAGACCCAAGCATATAATTAAGTTTTGAGTTAATATTGGTTATAAACGGGGTTTCAAAGTAATTTGTTAACCCCGTTTATTAATTCAAGTTACATAATTAAAAATGAAAATAATTTTTTATGTTTTGAAATATCCAAAATCTTAATCGTTAAATTTGGACCTTTAAAAATATTATATTTAAAAATTGCTCATCACTAAAACTCATCAATGAATTCAATACTAATCTTAATCATCATACTGTTATATTTTGGGATATTAATGCTAATTTCTCATGTCGTCTCAAAAAATACAAGTGATGAATCTTTTTATACAGGAGACCGAAAATCACCTTGGCAA
>NZ_JBFFOE010000130.1:0-5832 GCF_041562875.1 Lutibacter sp.
GCTCACCCGTAGTCCCTAAAATAACCAAATAATTTATTCCATTATCTATTTGATAGTTTACCAAACGCTTTAACCCTTCAAAATCTACAGATTTATCTTTATTAAAAGGCGTTACTAACGCTACTCCTGTTCCTATCAATTCTTGCATCATATTTTTTTTAATATTTTTAAATACTTTAATAATTCTTTATCAAATAGATCGAAATCATCTGATTCACAATTAATTAACAAATCATAGAAACGATTATCCAAATGTTTAAAACCTGCTCTAAAACCTATTTTACACTGCAATAATAACAAGTTGCTGTACAAATTATCAACTTTACTGTAATTAATTAACAAATCGTATTTTTTTGTTAATATGGTTTTTAATTTTTCGGAATTAATTTTGCCATACCATCCAAAATCCTTTGGAGTTATTATGTCTTCAGAACTCTCTTCTTTACTTACTTTTTGCTGAAAAACAACCATCTTCAAATCTTTCTCAGCAATATTAAATAGCGCTAATACTTCCTTTTTCACCTTGTCTTTTTCTGAAATAGTATCTAAAAACACAATAACACGCTTTATTTCTTTTGAAGAAATTGCGGTTGACTTTTTAAGCAAATCTTTTAACCTTCTGTTAAAAAATATTTGATTGCTTTTTCGTTTAAATCCTGTAAAAATCATCTATATTTACGCTTATTTCACAAAAATAATTAAAAATAGTAGTATTTCAACAATGAAAAAATTTATAATTTTCTTTTTTACAATAGCATTACTTTTTAGTTGTAAAAACAAACCACAGCATTTAGTTAGAATTGAAGGAAAACAACTTCTTATAAATGAAGAAATTAACTCTAAAAAAGCCATTGAAGACTTTATAGAACCATACAAAAAAAAGGTTGAAAAAGAAATGAATGCCGTTTTAAGCTATACTCCAATTGAGCTAAATAGAGATGATGGAATGTTAGAAAGCTCTTTAGGAAATTTAATGGCTGATTTAAGTTACAAAAAAACAAATCCAATTTTTAATTCAAGAACTGGGGAAAATATAGATTTTGCTATGTTTAACTTTGGAGGTATTAGAGCTGGTATTTCAAAAGGTAATATTACTATGGAACATGCTTTTAATTTAATGCCTTTTGAAAACGAACTAGTTGTGGTTGAATTAACTTCTAGTAAAATTGATGAACTTGTGAATTACTTGATTACTAAAAATAAAGCGCATCCCCTTTCTCATCAAGTTAATTTAGTCATCACCAAAAACGCATATGACTTTAAAATAAATAACACCCCTTTAAATACAACTAGAACATATTTTGTATTAACAACTGATTATTTACAAAATGGAGGAGACAATATGAATTTCTTTAAAAACCCTGTGAATTTATATAAAACAGATTACAAGCTGAGAAATGCTATTATTGATTATTTTAAAGAAACAGACACCATTAAAGTGAAACTTGATGGAAGATTTCAAAGAAAAAACTAAGGTTATGAAAAGAAGAAACTTTATACAAAAATCTACTGCAGCTACAGCTTTTTTAACACTTGGGGGACTTTCATTACAATCATTTGATACAAAATACTCCAAACATATTACTATTTTACATACTAATGATACACATAGTCATATAGATCCTTTTCCTAGTTCCCATGATAGATATGCCAATAAAGGTGGTGTTGCAAAACGTGCTACTTTAGTTGAATCAATTAGAAAAGAAAATCCAAATACTTTGTTATTAGATGCTGGAGATATTTTTCAAGGAACTCCCTATTTTAATTTTTATGGTGGTGAATTAGAATTTAAGTTAATGAGCATGTTAAAGTACGATGCTGTAACCATTGGAAATCATGATTTTGATAATGGAATTGATGGTTTATACGCTCAATTACCACATGCGAAATTTGATTTTTTATCAGCCAATTACAATTTTAAAGATACAGTTTTAAACACTCATGTAAAACCCTATAAAGTCTTTATAAAAGATGAAATTAAAATTGGTATTTTCGGTTTAGGAATTGAGCTTCAAGGATTAGTAGATTCAAAAAATTATAAGGAAACTAAATATTTAAACCCAATTGAAATTGCTCAAGATATGAGTAGAATTTTAAAAGAGGATGAACAATGTGATCTGGTAATTTGTTTATCTCATTTAGGTTATCACTACAAACCTGAAAATAAACTTATTGGAGATTTAGAATTAGCTTCTAAAACAAAAAATATAGATTTAATTATTGGAGGTCATACACATACTTTTTTACCAAAACCAACTGTTACAAAAAATAGTATTGGTGAAAATGTTTTGGTAAATCAAGTTGGTTGCTATGGAATAAATGTAGGAAGAGTTGATTTTTATTTTGATAGTAACAAAAATAAAGCAAGTAAAGGAAAAAGTATAATTGTTTAAAATATAGAATTAAATGCGCATAGAAAACGACATAAAATTAGGTTTTACAGATGTCATGATTCGTCCAAAACGATCAACATTAAGCTCTAGGGCTCAGGTTAGTTTAGATAGAAATTTTTCATTTTTACATAGCGATCATAAATGGAATGGAATTCCAATAATGGCGGCTAATATGGATACTGTTGGTACATTTGAAATGGCAAATGAACTATCAAAACATAAAATTTTCACTGCAATTCATAAGCATTATTCAATACAGGAATGGGGTGAATTTATGCAAAATGCACATGAAAATATAACTGACTATATTGCTGTTAGCACAGGAACAAGTGCAGCTGATTTAAAAAAATTAAGTGCAATCATAAATCAAAGCCCACAATTAAAATTTATTTGTATTGATGTTGCCAATGGCTATTCAGAACATTTTGTGAATTTTGTTAAAAAAACTAGAGGGCAATACCCAAACAAAGTAATTATGGCGGGTAATGTAGTGACTGGTGAAATGGTTGAAGAATTATTATTAGCGGGAGCAGATATTATAAAAGTTGGTATTGGACCAGGTTCTGTTTGTACAACTCGTGTTAAAACTGGTGTTGGATACCCACAACTTTCAGCAATCATAGAATGTGCTGATGCGGCTCATGGTTTAGGCGGACAAATTGTATCTGATGGTGGTTGTAAAATACCTGGAGATATAGCAAAAGCATTTGGTGGTGGAGCAGATTTTGTAATGCTTGGTGGAATGTTAGCTGGCCATACTGAAAGTGGCGGTAGAATTGTTGATATAAATGGAGAAAAATATAAGCAATTTTACGGGATGAGTTCTGAAACAGCCATGAACAAACACGTTGGCGGTGTTGCAAACTATAGAGCTTCTGAAGGTAAAACCGTTCAAATTCCATATCGTGGAGGCGTTGAAAATACCGTACAAGACATTTTGGGTAGCTTACGTTCTACTTGTACTTATGTTGGTGCAAGCAGATTAAAAGAACTAACTAAAAGAACTACTTTTATTAGAGTTCAAGAACAACATAACGAAATTTTTTCAAAATAAATTATTGAATTAAAATTAGTGATTTTGTAATCTATTCATTTTTATTCGTCTAAAAATGAAACTTTAAAAGATGCATAAATCACTAATTTTAATTTTAAGAATTACAGTTGCTCTTATTTTAATTCAAACACTCCGCTTTAAATTTACTGCACATCCTGATAGTGTATATATATTCACAAAAGTAGGATTAGAACCTTATGGAAGAATTGGAATTGGGGTTTTAGAATTAATTGCAGCAATTTTAATTTTAATTCCTAAAACTATTTGGGCAGGAGCTTTATTAACTGTTTGCTTAATAAGTGGTGCTATAATGATGCATCTAACCCAACTTGGCATTGAAGTAAACAATGATAGTGGCGGATTGTTTTATATGGCTGCTGCCACTTTTATTCTTAGTTTAATTATTCTTTTAAATCAGCGAAAAAATATTCCAATTATAGGTAACAAATTTTAATTTCCTCAAAAAAATGATAAAAATTATTCACTACAATCACAAATTAAATTATCAGAATAATTTTTCTCAACTAATTGAATGGTTTTTGTATATGGATAACCTCCACCAAAACCAAGGTTTTCAATACCTATTGAATAAATGCAATTAAAAGATATTGTGCTATTCACTTTTAAATCATTTGGATTACAATACTCATTAATTGTAGAATTACACTTTGTCTGTGTTAAATCACTAATTACTTCATTAAGTATATAATCAACATCAATACCATAGGTTTTTGCCAATTTCTCATCAATATAATCTACATACCTACCACTTGGTTGTCCTTTTCTTATAATAGAATCTGGTTCAATAGTAAATTCATCAAGATAGAACGATTTTAAAACCGCTATTTTCACAAAATCACTATCATGTTCAAAATCCAAATTATAAAACAAATCTGTAAATGAAGTTGTATTTACATCAAAATATTTAGGAATTAAAGGTTGTCTACCCTTATCTAACCAAATTTCATGTGTTAAATGCTCAAACCCTAGCAAAGTTCTTCCTTTATTACTTGAATATTTTGAACTAACTAAGGTAATATCTGCCGATTTTGCTAATAAATATACTCCAGAATTTTTACTGCCTGGTAGAGGAATTTTATAAGGTTCTGCTAACTTCCATTTTCCCTCATAAGCACTGCTAGGACAATAATCTTGCACTTCATCCTCATTTAAGAAGCCTAAGTATGTAGCTTTATTTTCCTTTTTACTAAAAAACGCACTTAAAGGATGCTCGTTTTCAGAACTATTATGTTCAAAAAGCAAGTCCTTTTTTATAAAATAATAACCTATAACTAAGCCTAAAATTAAACTAACAAAAATTAAACTAATAAATAATAATTTTTTAGAATGAAAGAACTTATCTTCTTTAGGTTTAATTTTATTTTTATTTAACTCCTTTTTTAATTGCTTGTTATCCTTTAATGCTCTTTGATGTTCAATTAATTGCTCTATATTTCTAGTAGATCTTATATACATTCCCTCCGTTGCAGTACCTGAAATTAATTTACTAAACTGACTGGAACTAATACACAAATCAGAAGATATTTTTCCAAAAGAAGTGACACCAAATTTAGAAACAATAGGATGAAAATCACCATATAACTCTTTCAATTTATCCTTAAAAACATCTTTAAGATTACCCTCCATTTATACCACTATTAATCTTTGTTAAAATATATTTATTTGTGTGTAATAGTGTAAATCTAAACAAAAAACTATAAAATGGTGTAAACTGGTAACTATTCTATAAAAATAAATTTTAGTTTAGTCGAAATTAAAAATATAAAACACCTATTTATTATTAAGATTTATGTTAAATTTTTAAGTAATTACTACAAAAAAACAAACTAATACAATTTATTTATTATGAAAAAAATAAAACTTTTATTTACCTTATTCTTCGTCACCTGTATAGCCTATACACAGAGTAATAAACTTAAATTAAATTTAGACGAATCTGGTAAAACCTATATAAAAGCTTCTGTTAGAATGCAATTATGGGCAAGATACTTTGATACCAACCCTGGAACCACCATTAATAATGAAAGCGCAGATAATGTGTTTGACCTATCTATAAGACGCTTAAGAATGGGAATTTCTGCACAACTAACACCTAAACTATATGTATATTCTTTATTTGGTGGAAATAACATTAATGTTACTTCAGAAAAAGATTTTCAATTTGAAGTTCTTGATTTATTCGCTGAATATGAATTTTCAAAAGAATTTTCTCTTGGAATGGGGGAATCTGGATGGGGAGGATTAAGCAGATGGAACGTTAGAAGTAGTGCTTCATTAATGGCGATAGATGCACCACTATTTTCGCTGTTAACTGTTAATAAAAATGATGATGCTGCAAGAGGTTTAGGAGTATGGATTAAAGGA
>NZ_JBFFOE010000131.1:0-5760 GCF_041562875.1 Lutibacter sp.
CGTAAATGATTATTTTAAAGTAGGATATTCGTATGATAGTTTAACCAATAATTTGAATAACTATAACAACGGTTCACATGAAATTAGCTTGGTATTTGATTTAGGAGTGAATGGAAAATACGCTTCAAAAAAGAGAACACCCCTATTTTGGTAGTGAAATAATAGCAATCACATAAATAAAAGAGCAACGATTTTAAAATCGTTGCTCTTTTTGTTTTAAGTTTTAAACTCAACTAATTTTAAGATGTTAAGCTGTGAAAAAAAAGTACATTATTCTTATAAATTAGATGTTAAATTTAAAACCCTTTTAAAAATTGCTCAATTTCTAAAGGTGTAATTATAGGATTAGCTCCTTCATTTTGTGCTACAATTGCTCCAACTGCACAAGCAAAATTTAGTGCATCTTGTGGGTCAACTTCATTAAATAATTTTGTAACCAAGGATGCTAAAAAAGAATCGCCTGAACCAACTGTATCTAAAACATCCACTTTAAAACCACAGTTGTTATAAAATGTTCCTTTATAATATAAAACTGCTCCATGCGAACCTAAAGTTACACAAATAGCAGCTGTATTTGTTTCTTTAGAAATATACTTGATATTTTGCTCTAAAGATCTATGGTTTGAACCTAAATATTTTGAAACCTCAAACAATTCATCATCATTAAACTTAATAAAATCAGCTGCAACCATAAGTTCTTTCAATGCTTCCTCGGTGTAATGTGGCACTCTTAAATTAACATCAAATATTTTATAGTTAGCAACATTTAAAAGTTGTGATAATGTTTTTTTTGTTGATTCATCTCTAGATGCTAAGCTACCAAACACGAAAAAATCTGCATCTTTAACTAGCTCAGTGTCTTCTATAGACAGCCTGATTTTATCCCAAGCTGAAGGATAGGTAATATCATAAGATGCATTCCCTTTTTCATTCAGTTGAACATTTACTAATCCTGTAGGATAATTTTCCTTTACTTGAATTGAATTTATTGGTATTTCTAAATTTTTAAAGTAGGTCAATAACTCTTTTCCATTTTCATCATTTCCAACAGCACTTATCATTGACACATCTATTCCAAAGGATTTTAACCTTGAAGCCACATTTAAGGGCGCTCCTCCAATTTTTTTATGCTTGAGAAATGTATCAAATAAAATTTCTCCAAAACAAACAGCTTTTAGCTTTTTAGTTGTCATTATAACTTACTTGAATTTTCATACTCACTTTCATTTAGCATAGAAATACGAACGTAAGTTGGTTTAAAAATCATATTCAGCAAGAAACCAATAAATAAGATGGCTGCAAAAAATGTTGCTAACATAAATCCATAGGTTGCATTTGATCCAAACATGTCGCTCACAACACCCATTAATAAAGGGCCTATTGCTGCACCTGCTGCCGTAAAGAATAAAATGATTCCAGCTACTGAACCGTGACTCGTTTTTGGGAAGCAACTAATTCCTTTTGAATTGATTGTTGGGTAAATAACCGACATAAACAAACCAGAAAGCGGCAACAAAACAACCGTTGCAGATTCATTTACAAAGCTTATGGCATAGCATAATAATATGGCAAAACTTGAAATTGCCATGACAACAGTCCAATCAAAACGTTCTAACATCCACGCTCCTAAAAAGCGTCCTCCTGCACGTAAAACAAAAAATATAGGCAATGCATACAACGCAATAAAAACAAAACTACCATCGTAACCAGCTATTAAAGTAGGCATCCAAACATAAATTGCAGCTTCAACAGCAACATATAAAAATGCCGCCATAGAAAAACCAAATGCATACTTATCTTTCACCATATTTAATGTTCGTTTGATGTTAATAGGCTCTTCCGTGGCTTTTTTAGTATCAGGATATTTTGCAAAAAAAGCAACAACAATTAAAATAACACATAAGGTTGCAGCCACCACATATAACCATTTCCAATCTACATTTCTTGTTAAAAAATAACTTACTAAAAACGGACCAATAATAGCACCTACTCCAAAAAATCCTTCAACTACATTCATTGTTGAAGTATGATCGTTGGTAGATTTTGACATATCACCAATCAATGCTAATGCGCCTGTTTTAAACACGCCAATGGCAGCCCCAGAAATTATCAATAGGACTAAGAAAAAACCAAAAGTATTTCCCAACAAAAATAAATATGAATTTACTGCAAATAATGCCAAACCTACAATAATGGTTTTTTTGCGACCAATTTTATCAGCTAAAAAACCTAAGAAAATTCCTGCTAAAGCAATGGCAGTCATAGGACCATAGTGCAATAAACCAGCTGCTGTCATAGATAAATTAAATTCCTTCATTACTTCAGGAATAATAACACCAACCGC
Source organism: Lutibacter sp. (assembly GCF_041562875.1). Classification (GTDB taxonomy): domain Bacteria; phylum Bacteroidota; class Bacteroidia; order Flavobacteriales; family Flavobacteriaceae; genus Lutibacter. Next base: position 2,345 of record NZ_JBFFOE010000131.1, read on the forward strand.
ATCGGTTGTCATGGCAAACATCATAAACATAAGGTAGGTGAGCCATTTAATGTTTTTTTGGTTGTAGTCGGCTGATTGTACTTGCTGATTTTTCATGGTATTAATTTGTATAAAATTAAATAATTGTACTGTTATAGTTGCTAAACTTATATTTATGATGAAAACTTGGTTTGCATTTTCATTGCAATTAAATCAATAAAAAGTTCAGCCGAATGGTTATTGTTTATCCATTTTATATTTAGCATATTTTCTGAAGTTTCAATTAAATTAAAATCTCCATTAAAAGCATTATGATTGTTTCTTAAAAGCATTAATTCCTTTAAATCATTAATCAAAGGTCTTTTTAAATGTTCATTAATTTCATTTTTAGTGAAATAATGACGATTGATATCTCTTCCAACATTTGTTTTATCCAACAATTCCATGTCATTTTCACCTGCGAATAAACCTACATAATATATTTGAGGTATTCCAGGAACAAAAAACTGAATGGCTCTTGCTATTAAATAAGCGTTTTTATCTCTTCCTAAAGCATCAAAATAGGTGCAATTTACTTGGTACAAATCTAAATTAGATGCAGCACCACCTGTTGCCTTTAAGCTATTTCCTTTACTGTTAATGTGCATTTGATCAACAATTTTAGACAAAATAGCACCTTCAATTAACCCTGGATTCTCTCCTTCAGCTCCAACATCTACAATACCAATACCATCATGTGTATCCAATACTGTAATTGCATTTCGGGGGCTTACTTCTAACCATTTTTTTAAGCTTGAAGCATTTTTATTGAATAAAGTGTCTAATACTAAAACTGGCAATGCAAAATCATACACATAATCTACTCTTTTTGCAATTTCAATTTGAGTTTTGTAGTAGGAATGAATTTCAACCAATACTTCAATACCTTTTGCTTTTGCTTTTTCGGTTAATTGATCAATAAATTCATAGGTTTCATTAATCATAAAACAAGATGTTCCTTGTTTTTTAATGGCATATCCTGCAGCATCTAAACGAATCATTTTTACACCTCCTTTTTGAAAAGTATCTAATATTCTTTCTAAATATTTGATTCCAATTTCATTATTTACATCAATATCTATTTGATTACTGGTAAATGTTGTCCAAATTAATTTAACCGATCCGTCATTTAATTTAAACATTGTAAATGGAAGACTTGGACGAGGTCTGTAAATACTCAACAAATCTGCCTCTGAAGCTCCATTAGGAAAAACAGTATTGTAACCTAAAAACAAAGAAGCATATGCTGATTTTTCTCCTTTTTGAAGATAATCTTGAAATTGCACTGATTTTGCTGATACATGATTCACTATTAAATCTGCCATAATATCAACTTCTTCACTTAGTTCCTTTAAATCATTCCAATCACCTAATCTAGGATCAATTAAATTGTGATCTATAGGGTCAAATCCGGCATCTTCCCCGTCGATAGGGTAGTAGAAAGGTAAAATATGTAAACCTCCAAAAAGGCCTTTCAATTCGTTTTTGAAAAGAGAATTTAAGTCGGATATACTTTTACATCCTAATCTATCAATATAAGTAATGAGTTGTATTTTGTTTTTCATTTTTTTGAAAGAATTTAAAATTCAATGTTTTAACAAGTAAGTAACTCTTATTAAATTATTGATTGCTTTAATATTTTTTTATAATTCAAAATAAGGGTTATTAATTATAAGAAAACAGTCCTTAAAAGGTGAGGACTGTTTTCTTAACATTAATTCAACTACTTAAAAATTATATGCAAATGTTAAAGATGAAGATCTTCCTGAAATTGATCTTGCTCTTATATAGTTGTCTTGGCCTTCAATTATTGAACCTTCTTCAGATTCAGTAATACCTATTGTGTCAAATAAATTATTAATATTTAATGAAACTGAGAAACCTTTTGTAATTACTACTTTGCTAAACATATTTATATACGCATAGCCAGGCATCACCAAATTGTTATTGTCTTGTGCGTATGATTTTGAATTTCCTATAATGCTTGCTCCAATTATATGTTCACTGTTTTTACCAAAATTATAAGTTGGAATTACACTAAATATAAAGTCTGGTTGTCTTCTAGGTTTGTTTCCAACATTAGATCCATCAGTAGTCCCTGTAATTTCAGCATTTGTATATGTTAATGCACCTCTTACATCAAAATTGTTCAACTTTAAAGAACCTTCTATTTCAACACCCATTGATTTGTAATCGTTTTTTTGAACATTTTGAGTGGTAGCTTCAAAACCTGCTTCTTCAGTTGTAGAAGCATAAAAACCTGTGATAAATAATCCTGCATTATCAAATTTTCTTTTGTATCCTAATTCACCTTGATCTAATAAATCTTTTGGATTTCCAACAGAAGTATGATTATCACCCGGCCAAATAATTCTATCAGCTTTTCCTGATGCACCATGGCTAAATCTACCAAATACTGCAGTTTCATCATTTAATTTGTAATTTCCACCCAAAGAGTATGATGTATAGCTATAGTCGTAGTTTACTGGATGTGGGTTTGCATTGTCTATTACTGAAACACTACGTTCAATAGGTTCTATAATTCCATTATTATTTACATCTAAATTTGTAGATTGAATGCCTCCTAATCCTGAACCATTTACTTTTACATTATCATAACGTAAACTTGCATCAATTGTAAATTTTTCATTTGCTCTTAATGTAATTGCAGCATATGGAGCACTGATATCATAGTTGGCATTATATTTCACTTGACAACAATTTCCAAAAGCGGCTGCCCCATAAGAAGCTTGTCCGTTCTCTGTTATTTTTGTTCCGTCAGCTAATGTTACATCCAAAAGAGCTGCATCACTACCATCAACTTCCATTAAATAGGTATTCCATAACCAAGACATTTCAATATTTTGGTTTGCTTTAAAATATCCTACAGTTACATCAACATTTTCAAAAGATTTTGTTATTTTAAAATCATTTACAAAATTGTTAAAATTTTCCAACTCAGTATCAAACATAATAATTGTTTGTGCCAATCCATTAGGATTGCTAAATGCATCACCAGTAATAGCGTTTGTAACTGTAGCTCCAGTAACATCATCTCCATTGAATCCACCAACAGTTGCAACCATATCAGCAACAGAACCAACGCCAGCAGTGAAAGGAGCAATAAAGCGTCCATTGTTAAATGACATTCTTGTTTTGTTATTCACATTCCAATCATTTTTAAAATTGAATGAAAATTCAGTACCTATTGCATTCGAAACAGGATGCATTCCATCACTAACATTTGCATTTCTAGGGCTTCCAGTAGCATCTAAACCAAAATTTTGTGATAAATATGAACTGTGTTGTGCGCCAGTTGTAGTATCAAAACCTTCAATATTACCCCAAGTTGGATTGCTATTTGTTCCTGTAACTTTTATAGGCATTGGCATATATGC
>NZ_JBFFOE010000132.1:0-5682 GCF_041562875.1 Lutibacter sp.
AATCATTTCATCCATAGTTCTGAATCCTAGCTGAGCCATAATACCTCTTAATTCTTCAGCAATATAAAAGAAGAAATTAATTACATGTTCGGGTGTGCCTTTGAAGTTTTTTCGTAACTCTTTATCTTGGGTTGCAATACCTACAGGACAGGTATTTAAATGACATTTTCGCATCATAATACAGCCAGAAGCTACCAATGGGGCAGTGGCAAACCCAAATTCTTCAGCTCCTAATAGTGCCGCAATTGCAACGTCACGACCAGTTTTTAATTGTCCGTCGCATTCTACTACAATTCTACTTCTTAAATTATTTAACACCAATGTTTGTTGTGCTTCGGCTAAACCAAGTTCCCAAGGCAAACCTGCATGTTTTAGTGAAGTTAAAGGTGAAGCACCTGTACCACCATCATAACCTGCAATTAAAACAACATCTGCTTTTGCTTTTGCTACACCTGCAGCAATAGTACCAACACCAACTTCAGAAACCAATTTTACATTGATACGTGCTTCTCGATTGGCGTTTTTTAAATCAAAAATTAATTGCGCTAAGTCTTCAATAGAATAAATATCGTGATGTGGAGGAGGAGATATTAAACCAACATAAGGTGTAGAATTTCTGGTTGCGGCAATCCACGGTAATACTTTTTCACCAGGTAATTGACCACCTTCCCCAGGTTTTGCACCTTGTGCCATTTTAATTTGAATTTCTTCAGCATTTGTTAAATAATGAGAAGTTACTCCAAATCGCCCAGAAGCAACTTGCTTAATTGCAGAATTACGACTGTCTCCATTCATATCTTTTTGGAAACGTCTTCTGTCTTCACCACCTTCACCTGAATTACTTTTAGCTCCAATACGATTCATTGCAATGGCTAAGTTTTCATGCGCTTCTCTTGATATAGAACCATAGGACATTGCACCCGTTTTAAAACGTTTTACAATCTCAGTCCAAGGTTCAACTTCTTCAATTGGAATTGGGTCAAAGTTATTGAATTCGAATAAACCCCTAATTGTCATTAAGTGTTCTGCTTGGTCATTTACGGCTTTTGCATATTCGTCATAACTTTTTTGATCACTTAACCGAACGGCTTGTTGTAATTTAGAAATGGTTGTTGGGTTGAATAAATGTTTTTCTCCACCACGTCTCCATCTGTAATGACCACCAATATTTAAGCCTAATCTGTTTTTAATTAAAGTTTTAGGATAGGCATATTCGTATCTTTTAGAAATTTCTTTTTCAATTTCATACAATCCAATACCTTCAATTCTTGAAGTGGTGTATGGAAAGTATTTTTCAACAAATTTAGAGTTGAAACCAACAATTTCAAAAATTTGTGAACCTCTATATGAGTGTAATGTAGAGATTCCAATTTTATTCATAATTTTTAAAATACCTTGCCCAATAGCTTTGTTAAAATTGTCTACAGCTTTTTGTTCATCAATACCTGTTATAAACCCTTTTTTAACCTGAACGCGAATAAGTTCATTTACCATATATGGATTTATAGCACTAGCTCCATAACCAAATAAAGTAGCAAATTGATGCGGTTCACGTGGCTCTGCAGATTCAATAATAATATCAAAATAAGAACGTTTTCTTAATCTATTTAATGAATGATTTACATATGAACAAGCTAACAGAGAAGGGATAGGAGCAAATTCTTTACTAGCGCCTCTATCTGATAGAATAATAATATTTGTTTTGTTATCTACAGCTTTAGAAACTTGATTTACAATATCTTCCAAAGCGTCTTCTAAACCATTTAAGCCTCTTTCTTTTTTATAAAGAATTTCGATGGTAATTGATTTAAAATCATTTAGAGAGATATGTCTAATTTTTTCTAAATCATTGTTTGAGATTACTGGATTCTGAATTCGAAGTTTTCTACACTGTCGTTCAGTAATACTAAAAATATTTCTATCTTTTCCTAAATTTAAACTGATATCTGTAACAATCTCTTCTCTAATTCCATCTAAAGGTGGATTGGTAACCTGGGCAAATAGTTGTTTAAAATAGTTAGAAATTAGTTGAGGTCTATCTGATAAAACAGCAAGAGGAGTGTCAATTCCCATAGATCCTAAAGCTTCTTTACCATTTTGTGCCATAGGGGTAACAACTACTTGAATATCTTCAGTGGTATAATTAAACAAACGAGAGCGTGTTTTAAGATCTGTGTTTTCTATAGGTAAAGCCTCATTGGTATCAGGGATTTCTATTAAATTTTTACGAGTAGCATCCAACCATTTTTTATAAGGTCTTTCTGAAACAATTTTAGATTTTATTTCTTCATCGTTAATAATTCTACCTTCATTCATATCAACTAGAAACATTTTACCAGGCTCTAATCTACCATGTCTTTCAATGTCTTCAGGGGCTATATCAACTACGCCAATTTCAGAAGACATAATTAATTTTCCGCTTTTTGTAACCGTATATCTTGAAGGTCTTAATCCATTTCTATCTAATAAGGCGCCAATATAATCTCCATCTGTAAATGGAATAGAAGCTGGGCCATCCCAAGGTTCCATAATACAGGCATTGTATTCGTAAAATGCTTTTCTTTCTTCAGACATGGTTGCATGTTTTTCCCATGCTTCAGGAACCATCATCATCATTACTTCAGGTAAAGATCTACCAGATAATGCAAGTAATTCAACTACCATATCCATGGAGGCGGAATCAGATTTTCCGGGTAAAATAATTGGAAATAATTTTTCAATTTGATCACCAAATATTTCACTTTGCATAATTTCTTCACGTACACGCATTCTACCAACGTTACCTCTTAATGTGTTTATTTCTCCATTTTGACACATTAATCTAAAAGGTTGTGCTAATTCCCATGAAGGCATTGTGTTTGTTGAGAATCGTTGATGTACTAAAGCTAATCTAGTTACTAAATCTGGCTGTTGTAAATCAATAAAATAAGGACCAATATCTTCAGGCATAATAATACCTTTGTAAATTAAGGTAGTATGTGAAAAACTAGTAACATAAAAGTACGAGGTTTCAGACATTTTTGAAGCTGCAATAGTATGTTCTGTTATTTTTCGAGCTGCATATAATTTTGCTTTAAAAATATGTTCATCTTTAATGGAACCTTTGCCAACAAATATTTGATTGATAGTTGGTTCTGATGCAAGCGCAATTTCACCAAGTTGTGAAGAATCTACAGGAACTTCTCGCCACCCTAAAATTTCTAAACCTTGATTTAATATTTCTTTTTCAAAAACGTCTTTACAATAATTATACTGATTTTTATTTTTTGGAAAAAAAACCATACCAACGGCATATTCTCTTCTTGCAGGTAATTTAAATTTACAAACTCTATTAAAATATTCGTGAGGGATATCAATTAATAACCCAGCACCATCTCCTGTTTTACCATCAGAACTAACTCCACCACGATGTTCTAGTTTTACTAAAATTTCTAGTGCGTCATGTATGATTTGATTCGTTTTTTCACCTTTTAAGTTGCAAATAAAACCAGCTCCACAATTTTCATGTTCAAATTCTGGGGAGTAAAGTCCTTGTTTTTTTATCATAATATCTATTTGTAGGATATTTACAAAAATAGATAATTTATTAATGAATACTTTAAAAAATTACGAAAACGTTGTAATTATTACAGTGAAACGAATAAAACTTTGTATATAATGAATAAAATAATTTAGAAGGAATTTTTTTAGGAATTATGTAATATTAGGATGTTTCAACTACATTAAATATTTCCATAAAATTTTGACCCCTATAAAAGCTATTAATAATGCGGTACCTTTTTTAATATTTAAAGGAGAAATAAAATTAGCGCTTAATCTTGAGCCTATTTGACCACCAATAAATACAGTAAACATCAATATTATTGTAATAGTAGGCTCTATAGAAAATTCAGGATTTAAATATTGCCCACCCAAACCAGCAATAGAATTTACAAGAATAAAAAAACTTGATGTTGCAGCAATTCTTTTAGGTGTGTCCCATTTTGTTAAATGTAAAAGAGGTGCTAAAAATACACCCCCGCCAATACCTACCATTCCTGAAATAAACCCTATAAAACCTCCATAAGAAACATCTTTAGTTATGGAATTTTTAAAGTTTGATTCATTCCCTTTTTTTGAAATATATTTAGATGTCCACATTAAAATTGCAGCAAGTAAAAGAGTTAAACCTAATAAAATAAAGAAGAAAGTCTGGCTAATTTTTAGATAACCACCTAAAAAAGCAAGCGGAACACTCATTAAAACTAATGGAATTATTTTTTTCCAATTAAAAAGATTGTTTTTCATATAAATGAAAGTACCACCAGATACTACAACTATGTTGCATAATAAGGCAATTGCTCTAATATGAATAAAAGCTAATGAAGTTAATGCAAGAACAGCTAAATAACTAGACCCTCCACCAAAACCAACAGATGAGTATAAAATTGCGACTAAAAAAAACAATAAAATCACTTCCCAGTTTGAAAGCAAGGTATCTAAAAGTAAAGATATAGTCATAAATTTTAGTTTTTTGGTAAAGTTACTATTACTTTTTTTATGTAATCCGAAATTGGAGATAGTTATGATAAAAATAACTCAATTATTATTTATAAATAACTTTAGGTGAATCATTAAAAGAATGAATAAGGCTTAAAAATAATAGTATTTACCCTTTTAATCAAATAGTCATTCAGTTAAATTTATAATCTAACGATTTATAGATTGTTTAAGTATGTATTCTTAAAACTACTAAATAGACAATTTTTAGTTGATTTTTTTATGGAATAATTATAAAAAGAACTAATTTTATTTTATTATATGTTGCTAAATTAATATATTTATGCAAAATAAGTATATATGAAAATTGAATTTTGTCCAAATTGTAGCTCAAATGAATATGTTAAAAGTGGTGTAATTAAGGGTAGGCAGCGCTATAAATGTAAAAAATGCAGTTATTATTTTACAGTTAATAAACTTGGCAAAGAAATAGATTCTTATTATGTAAATAAGGCCTTGCAATTATATTTAGAAGGATTAAGTTATAGAGAAATTGAACGCATCTTAGGTATTTCTCATGTAAGTATAATTAATTGGGTAAAAAAATACAATGTTAAGCGTCCGTTCAGTATTGAATATCATTCAACTTATAAAATACTAAATGCAATTGAACTAACAAAATACTTTTCAGATAATAAAAATTTAATAGGAGCAGGTGTTATAGTAACTGAACTAGGTGATAAATATATGTTAATTCGTTGGGAGCGTTTTAAAGGATAGCTATACTTGTTTACACATATATATATAAAATTTGAGATGATTCATTTTTATTTCCATATTGTGGTGCCTAAAAATATTTTTTAGTGTATAACTTAATTAATCAACCAAATTTATTTTTATGAAAAAACAACTTTCAGTTTTGTTAATTGCTTTTTTGGGATTAACGTACTACAGTTATGGTCAGTCTACTTCTACTGAGCCAGATTTTGGGGTTAAATGGAGTGGCTTTGTTAAAACAGATTTTATGTTTGACACCCGTCAAATTGTAAATGCAAGAGAAGGCCATTTTAATATTTTACCTTCAGCAGAGAATATTGTTAATGGAGAAGATTTAAATGATCAATCAAACTTCAATATTTTAGCAATTCAATCCCGTTTAAAAGCTTCTATTTCAGGACCAGATTTTTTTGGAATGAAAACTTC
>NZ_JBFFOE010000133.1:0-5601 GCF_041562875.1 Lutibacter sp.
TAATTCACAAAATAATTATTATTTTTATCGTTGATACTGTTATTGTTAACTCCATTTGATCTTAAAAATAGAATCATTACAGATGAAATTAAAAATCGCTTTACTTCCTGGTGATGGAATTGGTCCTGAAGTAACCCAACAGGCTGTAAAGGTATTAAATGCTATTGCCGAAAAATACCATCATACTTTCGAGTACGTTACAGCTTCAATTGGAGCCATAGCCATTGAAAAATATGGAGAACCACTTCCAGACGAAACACTTAAAATTTGTGTTGAAGCTGATGCTATTTTGCTTGGTACTATTGCCGATTTAAAATATGACAACAATCCAAATGCTAAAATTCGTCCAGAGCAAGGTATATTAAAACTTCGGAAAAGTTTAGGGCTTTTTGCAAATATTAGACCTTTAACTACTTATAATTCATTGCTTCATAAATCAAACCTAAAAGAAGAAGTAATTAAAGGAATCGATTTTGTAATTTATAGAGAACTTACTGGTGGTAGTTATTTTGGAGAAAAAAACTTAAGTGATGATGGAAATTCAGCATCAGACAATTGTATTTATACTGCTGAAGAAATTGATAGAATAGCGCATTTAGCCTTTAAAGCAGCACAAGCAAGACGAAAAAAATTAACATTGGTAGACAAGGCCAATGTTTTAGAAACTTCACGACTTTGGAGAAAAAGAGTACTTGAAATAGCCAAAGAATATCCAACTATAAAATTAGAATTTTTATTTGTAGACAATGCCGCTAAGCAACTTATATTAAACCCAAAACAGTTTGATGTAATTTTAACCGAAAATATGTTTGGAGACATTCTTTCTGATGAAGCGAGTGTCATTTCAGGGGCTATTGGCTTGTTAACTTCTGCTTCAATTGGTAAACACGCTGCGTTATTTGAACCTGTTCATGGATCTTATCCAGTAGCTAAAGGTAAAAATATTGCCAATCCTTTGGCTTCTGTATTATCCGCTGCAATGTTACTAGAACATTTCTATTTATTTGAAGAAGCTGAAGATATAAAAAACGCTGTTGAAAAATCTATAAACTTAAACATTTCAACGCCAGATTTAAATGCTACCAATCATTTTTCAACTACAAGCGTTGGAAATTTTTTAAGCGATTTCATTTTAGATGAAGAAAACACATTTTACAATAAAAACAATATAGATTTAGGGCAATCTACTATTATTTAATAGTTAAAAATCAAAAACAAAAAGTAACAAGTTTTTGTTTAATTTTACAGCCATGAAAAACACGAGCCTTATTGACGCTATTAACTATCGCCGTTCTGTTAGAGTATACGATGAAAACAAAGAAATTGACTCAGAAACTGTAAAAAAGTGCATTCAGCAAGCAACATTAGCTCCAAATAGTAGCAATATGCAATTATGGGAATTCCATCATATAACTTCAAAAGATATCTTAGCTGAATTGGCAGTTGCCTGTTTGGGACAAAGTGCAGCAACCAGCGCAAAAGAAATGGTTGTGATTGTAGTTCGTAAAGATGTATGGAAACAACGCGTAAAAGCACATATTAGTTATTTAACTCAATTATTTGGAATAAAACCAACAAATGAATATTCAGGACGTGAAAAATTTGCCTTAAATTATTATAAAAAATTAATGCCTTTCGTTTACAGTGATTTTTTTGGAGTTTTTGGCTACATAAAGTATGCTATTTCCTGGGTCACAGGACTTTTCAGACCTGTTTACAGACAGCTTAGAAAGTCAGATATTCGAGTTGTTGCTCACAAAAGTGCTGGTTTAGCTGCTCAAACTTTTATGTTAAGTATGGCTGCTGAAAATTACGACACATGCCCAATGGAAGGAAATGATACACTTCGCATAAAAAAAATATTAAAATTGCCTTCAAAAAGTGAAATTAACATGGTAATATCTTGTGGAATTCGAAAACCTGAAGGTGTTTATGGTGAACGTTTTAGAATTCCTTTTGAAAGTATTTACAAACAATGGTAATTAGTTTCAAATTAAACCGTCAAAAATGAATATGACAACAAAAGAAGAAATAATTCAAAAAATTATAGCAAATAAAAATAGGCCTCACTTAAATTTCAGCCTAAAACATAAAACTGAAAAATTTACAAATAATCTATTTTTTACCTTATTTGATGCCCAAGCCTGCGTGGCCAGTAATATCAAGCAATTAGAGGATGACTTTAAAGAGATTTACAGACTTGCTTGTTTAATTAAAGATGGCACATGTGAAACCATTTGGAATAATTTTCTATATAAATTACCAACAATTTTAGAAAATTTAAACTTAGACGCTCAAGAATTGGTAAACAATGATCCTGCGTCCAATAATATAGAAGAAGTATATTTAGCTTATCCTGGTTTTTACGCTATTGCTATTTATAGATTTAGTCATGAACTATTATTGCTAAACACCCCTTTAATACCAAGATTAATGAGTGAATATGCACATAGTAAAACTGGAACCGATATTCATCCAGGAGCCACTATTGGCAAGTCATTTTTTATTGACCATGCAACAGGAACTGTTATTGGAGAAACTTGCTTAATAAAAGACCATGTTAAAATTTATCAAGGAGTAACTTTAGGCGCTTTGCAAGTTTCAAAAGAATTGAAAAACACAAAGAGACACCCAACTGTAGAAAATAATGTAACTATTTATGCGAATGCTACTATTCTTGGAGGTGAAACTGTTATTGGTGAAAATTGTACTATTGGAGGTAATGTTTGGATTACTAAATCTGTTCCAAAAAATTCATTAGTTTATCATTCAAATGAGACAAAATTAAAACCTAAATTTTAACTAATGGAAACTAACAATTTATTCAATTTTTTAGGAAATACACCTTTAGTGAAAGTTCAAAAATTATTAGTGAAAGAAGGTGTTACTTTATTGCTAAAATTGGAAGGAAATAATTTAGCAGGAAGTGTTAAAGACAGACCTGCATATAATATGATTTCTTCGGCTCTTGAAAGAAATGAAATAAAAAAAGGAGATTATTTAATTGAAGCTACTAGTGGAAATACTGGAATTGCATTAGCCATGATAGCGCAACAATTTGGTTTACATATGGAATTGGTAATGCCTGAAAACTCCACAAAAGAACGAATTCAGACCATGCAAGCTTATGGAGCAAAAGTTACATTAACAGCTGCTGAAATCGGAATAGAAGGCGCCAGAGAATATGCTGAAAAACAAGTAATTGACAAAGGTTATTTTATGCTAAATCAGTTTGCAAATGATGACAATTGGAAAGCACATTATAAAACTACAGGTCCTGAAATTTGGCATGATACTCATGGTGAAATAACTCATTTTGTTTCAGCAATGGGAACAACAGGAACCATTATGGGAACTTCAACTTTTTTAAAAGAAAAAAATGCAGCCATCCAAATTATTGGTGTGCAGCCAACTGATAATTCTAAAATTCCTGGAATTAGAAAATGGCCAAAAGAATTTCTTCCAAAAATATTTGATCCTAAAAAAGTGGATGAAATTATTGAGATAAGTGAAGAAGAATCTCGTGAAATGACTAAAAGATTAGCTAAAGAAGAAGGAATATTTTCAGGAATGAGTGGTGGTGGCGCTGTTTCTGCTTCATTAAAATTAGCAAAAACACTTACAAAAGGTACTATTGTAACTATAATTCCTGATAGAGGTGATCGTTATTTATCTTCCAATTTATTTGAATAAAATGGTATAAACATATGTATATTTAAGATTGTTTAGCAATCACTTTTATTGTATTTTTGTTTGGCAAATTATTTAATTATTTTCCATGAGAAAAATACAAATGGTTGACCTACTTGGTCAATACGATAAAATACAAGAACAAATTGATTCAAAAATATTAGAAGTTGTAAAATCTGGAGCTTATATAAACGGTCCAGAAGTACATAATTTCCAGAAAGAATTAGAAGATTATTTAGGTGTAAAACATGTAATTCCTTGTGCAAACGGAACAGATGCTCTTCAAATTGCAATGATGGGATTAGGGTTAAAACCTGGTGATGAAGTTATCACAGCCGATTTTACATTTGCAGCTACTGTTGAAGTTATTGCTCTTTTACAATTAACACCTGTTTTAGTTGATGTTGAAAAAGATACTTTTAACATGAATCTTGAAGCTTTAAAGAAAGCTATTACACCAAAAACGAAAGCTATTGTGCCTGTTCATTTATTTGGACAATGTGCAAATATGGAAGCTGTTTTAGAGATTGCAAAAGTGCATAACTTATTTGTAATTGAAGATACCGCACAAGCTATTGGAGCAAATTACACTTTTAGTAATGGCACTAAAAAGAAAGCTGGAACTATGGGAATTATTGGTACAACTTCATTTTTCCCTTCAAAAAACTTAGGTTGTTATGGTGATGGTGGTGCAATTTTTACAAATGATGATGACTTAGCACACATTTTAAGAGGAATGGTAAACCATGGAATGTACAAACGTTATTACCATGATGTTGTTGGTGTAAATTCTAGATTAGATAGTATACAAGCGGCAGTTTTAAGAATAAAATTAACACATTTAGATGCTTATTGCAATGAGCGCAGAAAAGCGGCTCGTTATTATAACAATGCTTTTAAAAATGAACAATTTATAAGTACTCCAAAAATGGGGAATGGTTGTGAATTTGTTTGCGACAATTGCGATTGCCATGTATTTCATCAATACACCTTACAAATTACTAATGGAAAACGCAACGAATTACATCAGCATTTATTAGATAACGGAATTCCAAATGCAATCTATTATCCAGTTGCTTTACATAGTCAAAAAGCATATGTAGATGCTCGTTATAATGAAGCTGATTTTAAAGTTACTAATGAATTGATAGAAACAGTTATCTCCTTACCAATGCATACAGAATTGGATACCGAACAACAAGATTTTATTATTAAAACAATTATAGATTTTATAAATAACTAATGACAAAAATTTTAGTAACTGGCGGATTAGGATTTATTGGCTCACATACAGTTGTAGAACTTCAAAACGAAGGTTTTGAAGTTCTAATAATTGATGATTTATCAAATTCATCTATTGATGTACTTGATAAAATAACTTCAATAACAACTATAAAACCTAGTTACTTTAATATTGATTTAAAAGATAAAGTGGCTGTTCAGCAATTTTTTAAAGAAAATAAAGTAGCTGGTGTTATTCATTTTGCTGCCTCAAAAGCAGTGGGTGAAAGTGTTGAAAAACCTTTAGAATATTACGAAAACAATATTGGTTCGCTTGTTTATTTATTCAAAGAAATGAAAGCTAACCATGTAAATAACTTCATTTTTAGCTCATCTTGTACTGTTTACGGACAAGCTGATGAACTGCCAATAACAGAAAACGCATCGGTAAAACCTGCTGAATCGCCTTATGGAAATACCAAAAAAATTGGAGAAGAAATTATAAAAGACACCACAAAAGTTTCAGAAATAACAGCAATTGCGTTACGTTATTTTAATCCGATAGGTGCTCATAAATCTGCAAAAATTGGAGAATTACCAATTGGAGTTCCACAAAATTTAATCCCTTTTGTTACACAAACTGCTGCTGGTATTCGTAAAGAATTATCAGTCTTTGGAAGTGATTATCCA
>NZ_JBFFOE010000134.1:0-5527 GCF_041562875.1 Lutibacter sp.
AAGCCCAGTAAAATGGTTGAGATTTAGGTCTACTTTGGATTCATAACCCGGAGGTCTCCAGTTCAGTTTGGGTAATCTATCCGTTTCAATTTTCAATCTTTTTGAATTGTATTAAATTCGTCCCATCTATCAGCTTTATCACCTACCTGCTCTATGATATTTTAGCACAAGTTAATTGTTGTTTATTTGTCATTTTTCTGATAATTGAGTGATTAAAATAGGCTCGAATTTATTAATTGAATTATTAATGTTAAATTTGCAACACCAAAATATTTTATGATTAATCTTTAGTTTATGCCGTACCAAGATGTGTTTGTTCTTTTCTGGGAACAAGTAAAAGAAAGTTGCCAAGAAGGTCGCTTTGCTAAATTAACCATGGCAAAGACTATTGGAAAACCTAACTTGAAAAATATATTTGTCAGACCCATCTATTCTGATGATGACTTTAAGGTCTTAGTGAAATTGCGTTACCAATCTAAAGAAACCGAGGATGAGGAAAACGAGCTTACATTAGAAGATGCTTTTGTGTTTTTGAAATCATATCTTAGAACGTCTTTTTCATCTGTTCTTTTATTTACTACAATAAAGGATGTTACTTTCAAAATTAATAAAAAAGGTGCGGGCAGAATTACCGAGAATTCGCCTACATTTCATAACGTTACGCAAGCTAAGAATGATATAGAGTAGCTGTAGCATCAAGATTCGGTTACAATATTACCTACGTTTATTTATGTTAATTGTTCCTTTAATAATTATTTCCTTAAAATCTAATAACTCTACGTATTATTTTATAATTTTCTTGTTTCGCTTTCTATGCGTTTTAGTATCTCCATTTGTTTCGTTTGGCTATCAGATAGGACTTTAAGTTGTTCCTGTAAAAACAAGTCCAATTTTTGATTTAATGACCTTATTTCTAATTCTGCTTTTAGGTTTATCAGATAATCGTTTTCACTCCTTTTTCTATCTTTTTCTTCTTTTCTATTTTGACTCATCATAATAATTGGAGCTTGTAAAGCTGCAACGCTTGACAGTATTAGATTCATCAAAATAAAGGGGGTATTCTCCCTTTGGAACTGTGACATTAAATATAATCCATATGCCAAAATGATAAAAAAGAAATTATAAAAGTCCTACTTCTTCCAAATTGAACCACTTTATCAGAGATACTTTGCCCTTTTGTTAAAATTTCTTTGTGAGGATTTAGTAAGTTCTGAATAATTATATCTTCATCTGAAATTGTTTTTTAACAATTTCTTGAAGTTTCTTTATATGAGCATTTCAAGCGTCCAATAGGTTGGCAATGTCTTTATCCATTTCTGTTTATTTAATATTATGTATAGTCCTGAAATATGGCAACAGGTTAAAATTGATTTACGCTGTTAATTTAAATACCATATTCGGTGTTTTAAAGTTACTATTATTTAAGTTTTAGAAACATTCAATATAACTTAATTTAGCAATTTTGGTTATGCATTGTTGTGTTGCATTTTTTAATCAACTGCTGTATTATTCAGTTCTTTAATTCCTTTCATATTTATTACCATTGTGTTTGCCCATAAATCACCTAATCTTTGATTTTGTTCAGGGTTTTAAATAATCTATATTACAATTAATCCAAAAAAGAATATAAAATCAGGTCTAATAAATGTCTTTTTAACAATTGTATGATTGTAAATTCTTCTTGAATTCCATTATATAGAAATTGGCTTTAAATTAAGTAAGTAATTCCCTAATGTTGCTCCAAAAAATTGCTCAACTCAATTATCATAATTTTCCCAAATCCAATTGTAAATAACATTGAAAGTCCTTATAAAGTATAAGCTCCATCAATATTTGGTTCTTCAAAAGTTACTGCAAAAACAAATGTAAAAGTAAAGAGAATTAAATTTAATTTTTAAATCTTCTCATAGTTGAATATTTAATTATTTTCCTTTTCCTTTAAATCTCTAATATTAACAATCATTAAAATAATCAAAAGAATATTTGAAATAATTCCAAAAAATGGTCCTTGTTTAAAATTCTCAAAATCTAAATCAGTTATATTTAGAATTAATAAAATAATTCCGACGAAAAGTATAGCGTAAGCAAAATTTATTTTTTTCATATTTATTAAATTTTCTTAATGAATGGCAACGGATTTCTTTATTTAGGTTAAAAGTAAGCATAAATTTTATGATGTGTTGTATGTAGTTTATCATTACTTTTTATCACAGAATTTATTTAAATCATTCATTGTCATTGCCCCAGCAAAGCGTTTAATTTCTTCTCCATTTTCAATTAGTACAAATTGAGGCAAACCTCTTATTTGGTATTTTTCTATTATTTTTTTATTTAAATCTGCATTCACTTTAGCAACTCTAATATTTTTCGATCCAGACGCAAATTTCTCAATGATAGCACCCATCATCATACAAGGTCCACACCACTCAGCCCAAAAATCAATTAATATCATTTTTTCATTGCTCAATATTGAGTCAATATTCTTCTCATTCAGTTGAATTATATTTGAGACATCAATTCTCTTAAATATTTTTTTAAAAATATATCTAAAAGGAAACGTAAATGCCGCAATTATTGTTGAAATAAAAAAAAGAATAAAAGCGATAATATAATTTATAATCGTTTTTAGGTTTTTCTCTTTTTCAAAGTTTCTTTCAGAGTTGTTCTGGTATTTAATAATCTTTTCGAGCATTTTTTAGCATTGCCTACAATGGGTTAGTATTATGATTTGTACGACTAGAAAATCAGAGATTTTTCGGACGTAGCAAATTGTTTGTTAGTTTGTTATTTAATTTAAAAGTATACATAAATTTTATGAGATGTTAGCACAGTATTTTTTTTTAGTTCTTGAGCTTCTTCATAACTTTTGTATCAAATCAAAAGTAATCCTTCTGTACAATTCACTTTCTTTTCTTTCAATTGTTTTCCTACATATTCTACATATTCCTCATACGATTTATATTGTTCTGGAATCAACTTAATTGATTTTTCACCCTCATATATCAAATTTAATGATTTTGAAAACACTCTCTAAATAATTGTTAAAATCAGTCCACTTTTTGCTAACGATTTACAGTAGCTAAATATTTAGGTTAGGAAAAGTTGCGGTTTTGAAACCGTATTTTTCCAATGTTTAAAATTAGTATTTATATATTTTAGAACCATTCTATTTTATTGAACTAAGTATTTTTTTAGCCATTGTTAGCAGCTGGCATATTTATGAGTTTTGAATATTTTTCTATTCTTCAAATATTTTACTGTTTCGAGAATTAGTAAAATGGAACTTGCACCAATTAGCGATGAAACAAAGTGTTTATAACCTGGGAATTCGAAGCTGAAAATTTGTTGTAAAAATGGAATGGAAATAATAAGCAACAACATAATAATAGCTATTGAAAGAATAATCCACACAGCCCAATTTCTTTCTGTAATAACTTTAATAAAGTTTCTTGATTTGGAAAGATTTGTAAGAATTAGAAATATATTACCTATAATCAATGAAGAAAATGCAATTGCTCTTACCTCTTCGTTTGTATGTCCTTCATGAATGGAAAGAAAGTAAATTGTTATTGTCATTCCCAAAAGGAGTAACCCTTGTAATACACTTGCTAAAATTTTATTCCCTCCAAAAAATTTTTCTTGTGGATTTCTGGGATCTCTGTTCATTATATTTTTTTCCTCTTCTTCATGTTCAAAAGCTACGGAACAAACAGGGTCAATTATTAATTCCAATAGAACAATATGTAAAGGCATTAATAGTATTGGTAATGAAGAGAAAAAAGCAGGCAACAACGTTAATCCAATTATCGGAATATGGATGGCTATAATATAGGACATTGCTTTTTGAAGATTGTCAAATATTTTTCTTCCTAAACGTATTGCTAATACAATAGAAGCAAAGTTATCATCTAATAAAACCAGAGAAGACGCTTCTCTAGCTACATCAGTTCCCTTATTACCCATTGCTATTCCAATGTTTGCGGCTTTTAATGCTGGGGCATCATTAACACCATCGCCTGTCATAGCAACAATTTCGTTATTAGCTTGTAGAGCTCTTACTATTCGGAGTTTTTGTTCGGGAACAACGCGTGCAAAAATATTTATGTTAGAAATTCTATTTCTAAATTCATTATCATTTAATTTATTTAATTCGCTGCCAGTCATCAATTTACCATCAACCTTCATGCCTATTTGTTTTGCGATACTTTTGGCTGTGGTAGGAAAATCGCCTGTAATCATAATTACTTTTACACCTGCCTCATTGCATTCTTTGATAGCTTTTGGGACTTCTGGACGAATAGGGTCTTCCAAACCAATTAACCCTTGAAATTGGAACTCAAAATCAATTTGTAAATCTGGTAAAATAGCAGATTCTAATGTTGAATTTGCAACAGCAATTACTCTGTATCCTTTTTCTGCAAAAGACTCAACAATGTTTAAATATTTTTTTGTGTCTTGATTGTTTAATTTACATAATTTAAAAATGATTTCAGGCGCACCTTTGGTTGCTACTATTATTTTATTATTTGCATTATCCCTTAACACTCTGGTCATTGCCAAAAGTGATTTACTGAATGGGTATTCTTTAAGCAATAGTAAAGAAGTGTCTAAATGCTTATTTACTATTTGGTTTGCGTTTTTAAAAGCTTTTTCCATAGAATCTATAGAATTTACTTGTGAAGCCAAATGCGCAAAATTCAAAAGTTTAGAAATGTGGTTTTGATTGTCAAAAAATGTATTTTTAGAAAATGTTTCATTTCCATTATACACAATACCAACTTCCATTTTATTTTGTGTTATAGTTCCTGTTTTATCACTGCATAAAACTGTTGCAGAACCGAGTGTTTCAATAGCTGAAGGCTTTCTTGTTAATATATTTTTCTTTGATAGGCGCCAAGCACCTAAAGAGAGAAAGACAATAAGTACCACAGGAAACTCTTCAGGAAGTATAGCCATTGCGGTAGCAAGACCACTTAATAGTGAATGAATAAAATTGCCTCTTACAAAATAAAAAGCTACAACAACTACAACACTAATAATAGCTCCCAAAAAAAACAAATTTCGAATAAGGGATTTCATTTCTTTCTGCATACGGGTTTCTTGCTGTTCAATACTTAATAATGAACGTCCAATTTTTCCAAATTCCGTATGAATACCTGTCGAAAGTATTTTAACATATCCTTTACCCTGTATCACAAGTGTTCCACTATATACTAATCCAAGTGCATTAGTGGCATTTTTTTGAACAGATTTTAAGACAGGAACAGATTCACCCGTTAATATAGATTCATCTATAGAAAGATTTAATGTATCAACCAAAATTCCATCGGCAGGAATTCTGTCGCCTTCATTTAAAATAACAATATCATCTGGAACTACTTCTCGGCCAGCAATCCTTATTTCTTGTCCGTCTCGAATAACTAATGCTCTGGGAGAAGATAGATTTTTAAGTGCATTTAATGCTTTTTCAGTTTTTTGATATTGATAAAATGTAATGAAAATAATAATGAAAATCGTTGACAAAAGA
>NZ_JBFFOE010000135.1:0-5504 GCF_041562875.1 Lutibacter sp.
AATTGCACTTAAAGCAAAAATCCCCAATCCAGCGTCAGTTTCTAACTCGCATTTTTTATAGGCATCCACCAAATTGCTACTTGCATTTTGCAAATCTGCTGAAACGCCGTAAGGCAATATATTTTGAATTCCATCTAATACGGTAAGCTGAATTGATTTATTGGTATTGTTTACCAATGTTGATTTTTTTACAAAACCAAATTTATCACTTGAATTCCAATGATACTTATAAGTAACTCCTAAATCAAGATTAATTTCTTCAAAAATAACTTTGTTTCCATAGTTGTTTTTGTACAAATTTCTACTTATTTTATAAACACCTTCATATCTTTTTGAAAATGGCTCCCATAAATATGTTTTACCATCAATATGAACCTGAACAATTGTTTTACTTCCTGTAATTTCAGCTGATTCTGTAATTTTATCATCGGTATAATAAGGAAATAGTGCGTTCTCACTATTTTTTCTACCTGCAGATAATCCACCATTGCTAGACAAAAACATCCAATGGTTTGAGTTACTAACAATACTCATAAAAAAAGGTCGCATTTCGTCAACATTCGAAATTTTGTAATAGCTTTCTTCTCCAACCATTACCAACTTACCTTTTACTTCATTTGCCCCAAAAGACGCTTCCTTATTACCTATATACATTGTTTGTTGCTTATTCATTTTGTATTCAATTTTATTCTAAAACCTTGTGATATTTATTCATAAGGTTTGCTCTTTTTATTTTTTAATAATAACTTTAATTTTTTCTCGATACAATTTTCTATTGAAAATCACTCGAACTGACGAAAAGTTGTATTAAAACTTTTTGTCCATCTATTTTTTAATTTACTTTAAATGGAATATTTGCTGTTGCAGCATGTTCATGCCCATCATCAACATATCCAAACAATCTATAAGCACCTTTTTTAGCGGGAATTTTAAATTTTAATTCACCTTCTTTAGCGCTTATAACTGTAAATTCGACTGCTTTTGGTCTGTTTTCAAAATCTCCACCATCTTTTAAGTCGGTACTTTCTTGCAAAATTTCCCAACGGTAATTTAATTGATCGTTTTCAAAATCCGTTGCTTTTAAACTTGCCAAATACGCTATATTTGCTTTTAATACCACATTTTCATAAGCAGTTTTTTGATTGATTGTAAACGACTGAATTTGTGGTGTTCTGTTTTCTGGCCAAGTTCCATTCCATATATAATGCATCACATCAACAGACTCGGTTTCGCTTCCATCTTCTAAAAAAACTCCATACCAGGTTGGTGTACGTTCTTGCTTTTGACCCCATAGAAACACATATGAACCGATGCATTTTGCAGTATCTGCCTCAATGGCAACTTGGTATCTTTTTAAATAATTTGAAGCTTTTATGGTACTATTTTCTTCAATTGGAACATTCCAAGAAGTTTTTGGAACTTCCCAGTGTCCAGTTGCTCCCCATTCTGTAACTATATACGGACCTTCCCATCCGTAATCTTTAATCATTTTAGGTAATTCAATTATTTTGCCATACATCTGTACAGAAAGAACATCAATGTCAGTACAGCGTTCTTTAATAAGATCTATTTCTTTTTGTGAAATACCTGCTAGCGTTGTAGTTGTTAAATGATTAGTATCTACCTCATGAATCATTTTTGAAATATCATTTACAGCATCCCAAACTTTTGGATTTTTTGCTCTTAAATTCAATTCATTTCCAATAGCCCATATCATTAAAGCTGGATGAGCTTTTAAAGCGATTACTTCTTTTTTAATGCGTTCTAATTGTTCTTTAACAGCAATGTCATCGTTATAATCAAAACCATGACGCTCTCTGGCAACTTCAATTCCCATAGTTACCATTAATCCATATTTGTGTGCCTCGTCTAATACTTCTTTACCTGTTTGTTTCCCGTTTTCCGTTCTCCAAGTTCTAAATGAATTTCCTTTGTGTTTGGCTAATGATGAAATTTCACCAAATTCTAATCCCGCGCCTTTTATATAAAATGGTTGTTGATTTACATATAATTGAAATTTTCCGTCACTATTTTTTAATTCTACTTTAACAGGTATATTGTCTGTACTCATTAATGCTTGTTTTGGTGTTTTTGTATTACATCCAAATAACAAGGAGATACACAAAATAACTGATATAATATTTATTGCGTTTATATTTTTAATGTTAACCATTGCTTATTCTTTCACTAAATCAAATTCAATTTGCTCTAAAGATTTTCCTTTTGTCTCAGGTAATATTCTTAATAAAATAAAGAACCCAAATAAGGCTATTACACCAAAAATTAAGAAAGTTATAGCATTTCCAAGGGTAGATAATTCCCAAGGAAATATTTGTTGCACCATCCAACTTATAAATGAATTTACAAATCCTATTGCTCCAATGGCTAAACCTCTGTACTTTATTGGATACATTTCTGAAAGCATAACCCACATTACTGGACCTAGCGAAAAGGCAAAACAAGCAATAAAACCTAAAATACCAATCAGAACTAAAGTTGCATTCATTGTTGTTGCTGCTTCTAAAATAGCTCCTTCATTTTTAGCATAAACTTGGTTTCCTAAAGCCGATTTCATATCGTTTTTAAAATCCAAATCATTATCATATTTTTTATTGGCAAACTGATCTAATTTATTGGCATCAAAGCTTTCAAACTTTGAAATTTTTTCAGGAGTCAATTCATAGGTTGCCTGATTAAAACCATAAGCACACACTAATAAACTGATAGCGATTCCTGCCATTCCAACCAATAATAAAGGTCTTCTCCCCATTTTATCAATTAAAAATATCGCAATAATGGTAAAAACAACCGTGGTTGAACTCAGCAATATTCCAGAAGCAAAAGAAGCATCTGTTCCAATTCCTGTTTGTTTAAAAATTGAAGTTGCGTAAAAATAAACTGCATTTATACCTGTAATTTGTTGAAGAACTCCAAGTACTAAACCAACAATTAGAATAAAACGAAGCGATGGTTTTAAAAGTTCTAAAATTGAAACTTTTGTATCTTTTTTACCTTCTTGAGCCGTATTTTCAATAGCATTAATTTCAACTTTCGCCAATTCTTCACCATAAAGTTTGTTCAATATAATTTTAGCTTCTTTAAACTTTCCTTTTGAAAATAACCAACGTGGACTTTTTGGTACAAAAAACATAAACAAAAAGTATAATATTGCCGGAATAAATTCAACTCCCAACATCCATCTCCAAACATTTTCATCCGTTAAAAAAGAATCTCCTCCAGTATTTATTTTATTGAAATAATAGTTACTTAAAAAAGCAGCAAAAAAACCAAGTACAATATTTAATTGTTGAATAGAAACTAATTTTCCTCTGTTTTCTGCGGAAGAAATTTCAGCAATATAGGTTGGTGCTAAAATAAGTGCTGCGCCAAATGCTAAACCGCCTATCATTCTTGCTATATATAACATTTCGTATGAATTTGCATACGCTGAAGCCAAAGCAGAAACTGCATATAAAAATGCCACTACTATTAATATTTTTTTTCGCCCAATAACATCACTTAGCCTACCTGATATTAACATCGCTATCATTGCTGCAAAAGATGGTGAGCTAACAACCCATCCAGTTTGTGCATCACTTAAATTAAATTCAGGACCTGCATAAGACATAACACCCGAAATAATTCCTGCATCAAATCCAAATAAAAATCCTCCTAATGAAACTACAAAGGCAATAAATACTATTTTTTTTGACATAACTGAATATCTAATTTTTGCTATTTAATTTAAAATAACGGTTTGAATTGAATGCGCTGGCATTTTTATTTTCGATGTTTTAGTATCAATAGTTAGCATATAATCAATAGCATTGTCACTTTCATTTAAAGCAACAACTACAATACTTCCATCTTCATTTAAAAAGGAAGTAGCACTCAAATAATTTACTGTTGTTCCTGTTGAAATTCTTTTTGCTCCTGGGCGAATAAATTTTGAAAAATGACCAATGTAATAATATGAATTTGTGAAAGTTAATTGTCCTGTTTGGGTATCACCATGAACAGGAGAAAAACATAAATTACCCACATGATTTGGGCCTCCAGTTTCGTTTAATAAAATATTCCAATCTGTCCAAGCTACAGTTCCATTGTTAAAATCGTTAATCATTGCTTTTCCGTAACGCTCTGCTAATTTTGGGTCTTCAATTCTACTTAAATCATATTTTTCATTGCATCCTTCAGTAAAAATTAAATTTTTATCAGGATAAGTATCATTTACGGCAGCCACATTTTGGTACATTGGTGTACCATCTTTCCAGTCTTCATACCAATGAAAACCAGTTCCCCAAACGTATTTATTTGCTTCTGGATCACTTAAAATAACGTTTGCACGTTCAAACAATAAGTCTCTGTTGTGATCCCAAACTATAATTTTTTTATCGCCTAAACCTTCTTTTTCTAAGGTTGGACCTAAATTATTTTTTAAAAAGTCTCGCTCTTCTTCAGCAGTGTAAATACAAGATTCCCAAGTTTGTTTTGCCATTGGTTCATTTTGAATTGACAAACCCCAAATTGGAATTCCTTCTTTTTCATATGCTTTTATAAATTTCACATAATAATTTGCCCAAGGTTGGTAAAATTCTAATTTTAATTTTCCGCCTTGTAACATATTATTATTAGTTTTCATAAATGCTGGCGGACTCCAAGGGCTTGCATAGGTAGTTAATTTACCACCAGCAGCTTTTATTGCTAGTTTTGTAAATGGAATGCGAAATTGTTTATCGTGTTCAATACTAAAGGTTTTTAAATCTTTATCACCTTCTTCAATATAAGTGTAACTTTCACTTGAAAAATCACAACTATGAATAATTGTTCTTGCCAATGAATAACCAATTCCCTTATTGACGCTATAATAAGCTTCCATAAATTTATCTTGATTTTCTTTGGTTAATTTGTAAAATGTTTCTGCGGAAGCATCTGTTAAAGCAGCTCCAATACCAACAAAAGTTTGATGTAATTTAGATGTGTTTACAAAAATTGACGCTTCAGTTTCTAAAGGTTGTTTAAAATCTGAAAACACAATATTTGAATTTGTTAATTGTAGTTTAACAGCATTACTTGAATCAGTTGTAAAAACTTTACTTTTAACTATTTCAGTTGAAATAGAATTTTGAACAATTGTATTTTGCATAGCTATATTATTTTTGTTATGCTGCTCACAACTACTTAATAAAATTTGAGTTATTAAAAAAAAAGGAATGATTTTAACATAAATATTAGTATACATTTTTACAATTTTATTTATAAAGTATTTAAAAGTAAGTTGCATTTCTGAAGTATATTTGTCCTAATGTTGTCATAAAAGGAACATTTTTATAACTAATAAATATTTTATAAAATTATTAAGTAAGAAAAATAAAAGGTTAGTAACCTAAATTACTAACCTTTTAATTTAATTCAAATAATTATTGATAAACTTCTATGTATTCAATCTCCATTGCATCTTCTGTAAATGCAGGATCAATAGTTCCACCTAGAGAACCTCCCAT
>NZ_JBFFOE010000136.1:0-5483 GCF_041562875.1 Lutibacter sp.
TGAAAAGGAAATAGAAAGTATAGGCGTTAATCTGGTTGATAATGGTATTTTTAATACTAAAAATTCAGTTTATGAAGTAATAACAGCCAATGAAGATGTAGACAGAGTTATTTCAAATGGAGTACCTCTATATTTATTAGGCGTTTATTCAGATACTGAATTCGGAAAATTAAAAGCCTCTATAGTAACTCAGTTAAATCTTCCAGTTACAGGTGAAAATTATAATTATGGAGATAATGTAACTATAGATGACGTTATAGTTGATGTGCCTTACCAGTCTACTTTAGATACCATTATTAATGGAGTAAATAAATTTAGTTTAGATGATGTTCTTGGAGAATCAGATGTTGAGTTTCAACTAAATGTTTTTGAATTAGGGACTTTTTTAAATACTTTAGATCCTAATGATCCAACAAAAACTATGCTTTATTACTCTGATAGAGATTATGTAAAACAAGGTAGTTCATTATATACGGGTAATTATAAGGTGAACCCTAATGATACTGTTGTATATGTTAATAGATATTTGTTTGATGGGGTAACAGTTTATGACAAAGACACAATTAAACAATCAGATTTAGGCCCTAGTCTTAAAATTCATTTAAATAAAGGCTTGATTCAAGAGCGTTTTGTTGATAATGCATCTGGAGTTGAGTTTTTATCTACAGAAGCGTTTCAAAAAGAATTTAAGGGTTTATATATTGAAGCTGAAGAATTAGCGGTGGAAAAATCACATTTAATTCCATTAGATTTGACAAAAGCTAAAATGACTATTTATTACTCAAATGATGAGGATGAAGGTATAGAGATAACCGATGAAAATGGAGTTATAACCTATGAAGGTCTTGATTTGAATGGCAATGGAGTAAAAGGAGAAGGAATTGTTAGAGTTAAACAACAATATGTATTTCCTTTTGGTACTATAAAATCAAATGTTTTAAAAAGAGATAGGGATAATTCAAAAGCAAGTGGAAATGACAGATTGTACGTGCAAGGAGCTGCAGGTTCTATAGCAACTATAGAATTAACAGAAATTGGAGAACAACTGGCAGATTTACAAGACAACAATTGGCTAATAACAGATGCAAGTTTAATCTTTTATGTAGATCAAAATGCTTCAAGCGATATTGAGCCAGAACAACTTTTCTTATATAATTACGATGATAATGAACAATTATTAGATATGATTACCGAAGGTTTAAACTCCTTTGGTGGTACATTAGAAAGAGATGATGCAGGGGAACCGTATAGGTATGTATTTAAAATAACAGACTATATTTCGGAATTATTAACTTCTAATGAGCCTTTGGATTTAGTGAAATTAGGATTAAAAGTATATAATTCAACAGACTCACCATTGAATATTACAGATACTACAATTAAAAACTTTAGTTGGAATCCAAGAGGTGTTGTTTTATTTGGGAGTGATATTAGTGCAGGTGAAAAGAGAATTAAGCTAGAAATTTCATATTCCGAAATTAATAATTAATTAAAGCAAATATTAATGTGTGGCATTGTAGGTTATTTAGGTTATAGAAAAGCATACCCAATTGTAATAAATGGATTACAAAGGTTAGAGTATAGAGGTTATGACAGTGCCGGAATTATTTTAATGAATGATTCTAAAGCTAATTTATATAAAACAAAAGGAAAAGTTTCAGACCTTAAAGAACTAGTTGAAAAAAGCAATGTTGAAGGTAATTTAGCATTGGGTCACACGCGTTGGGCTACTCATGGAGTTCCCAATAATGAAAACTCTCATCCACATATTTCAAATTCAGGAAAGTTAGTAATTGTTCATAATGGTATTATTGAAAATTATAATACTCTAAAAAAAGAACTTATAATTAGAGGATATACCTTTAAAAGTGATACAGACACTGAAGTTTTAATTAATTTAATTGAAGAAGTTCAAAAAAAGAATAATTGCTCCTTAGAAAAAGCAGTTCAATTAGCATTAACAAATGCTGTTGGAGCTTATGCAATTGCTGTTTTTGATGTTTCAAAACCAGATGAAATAGTTGTTGCACGTTTAGGAAGCCCAATTGCCATTGGTATTGGTAAAAATAATGAAGAATTTTTTGTAGCATCTGATGCTTCACCATTTATTGAATTTACAAAAGATGCAGTATATTTAGACGATGAAGAGTTAGCAATAATTAAAATAGGTGAAGATATAAGAATTCATAAAATACAAGATAATTCTTTTGTTGAACCTAACATTCAAGAGCTAAAACTAAATTTAGAACAAATAGAAAAAGGTGGTTATGATCACTTTATGTTGAAAGAAATTCATGAACAACCTAATGCAATTCTAGATACTTATAGAGGACGTCTTTTACCAGAGCAAGGCATTATTAAAATGGGTAGTGTTGATAATAACATTGCTAAATTTTTAAATGCAAACCGTATTATAATTGTAGCCTGTGGTACTTCTTGGCATGCTGGTTTAGTTGCTGAATATTTATTTGAAGATTTAGCTCGTATTCCTGTTGAAGTGGAATACGCATCAGAATTCAGATATAGAAATCCAATAATTAACAAAGGAGATATTGTTATTGCAATATCACAATCAGGTGAAACAGCTGATACATTGGCTGCTATAAAATTAGCAAAATCTAAGGGGGCTTTTGTATTTGGAGTTTGTAATGTGGTAGGTTCATCTATTGCCAGAGAAACAGATACAGGTGCCTACACACATGCTGGGCCTGAAATTGGTGTTGCTTCAACAAAAGCTTTTACAACTCAAATTACAGTACTTGCTTTAATGGCTTTAAAATTAGGTAATTTAAAAGGAGAACTTTCAAATTCACAATTTAATGCATACATTCAAGAAATGAGTTTGATTCCTTCTAAAGTAGAGGAAACGCTAAAAATTAATGCAATTGTAGAAGAAATAGCTTCAATTTATAAAGACGCTCCAAATTGTTTATATTTAGGAAGAGGATATAATTTTCCAGTAGCATTAGAGGGTGCTTTAAAATTAAAAGAAATATCTTATATTCATGCAGAAGGATATCCTGCGGCTGAAATGAAACATGGTCCAATTGCTTTAATTGATGAATCTATGCCAGTAGTTGTTATTGCAACAAAAAAGGGGCATTATGACAAGGTTGTAAGTAATATCCAGGAAATAAAATCCAGAAAGGGAAAAATTATTGCCATTGTTACTAAAGGAGATACAATTGTAAAAGGTCTCGCAGATCACATTATAGAAATTCCTGAAACTGAGGAAGCTTTTACACCATTATTAGCTACAATACCTTTGCAATTACTTTCATATCATATAGCAGTTATGCGTGGTTGTAATGTAGATCAGCCAAGAAATTTAGCGAAATCAGTTACCGTAGAATAAAAAGAAGAGATTTTTATACGTTAAGAAAACATTTTATTGTTCAATGGCATCATGAATCATAGTAATATTACCATGATTCCATATTTTTAAAATATCAGTTGCAACTTGAGCTCCACTACCTGCAGCTATTGCATACTGACTAATGTGGCCGGCTAAAACACCCGCTACAAAAACACCTTCAAAAACCAAATGATTTACATTTTTTAGCATAATACGTTCTTTTTGAGGCGGTAAATTATGATGAGGCACTACAAATTTTGTTAATCCTTCAATATTAAAAAGATTTGAAGGACCAACTGCAACTACAACCATTTTTGTTTTGTAGCTATTTTTATTTGTAAAAACAGTAAAATCAGGAGATATTCCCTCAATTTTAGTCACTTTTTCTTTCTCAATTTGAACAACCTCTGGATATACTTCTGAAAGTTGGACTAAACCACTTTCAAGAATTTCATCACCTGTAGTTCCTTTTTTAAAACCTAAAACATTATTAAGTACGGCACTTTTTAATGCTGAACTTTTTTGATGTGTTATAATACCAATCTTTTTATCTTTTGCAAAAGGCTTATTCACAGCCGATCCCAAAATTAAAGCACATGATAATCCAGCAGCACTTCCACCAATAATTAATACGTCAAAAGAGTTCATAATTTTATTATTTTATTAAACCTTGAATATTTGTAGCAAACAATTTTACAGCAATAGCTAAAAGAATAACTCCAAATATTTTTCTTAAAATATTAATACCATTTTTACCTAAAATCTTTTCAATTTTCACAGATGTTTTTAATACAATATACATAAAAATCATATTAATAATTATAGCAATTACAATATTAATTGTGTCATATTCGGCTCTTAACGATAAAATGGTTGTTAAACTACCAGGTCCTGCAATTAAAGGGAAAGCCAATGGAAATACAGAAATAGTTTTTGCACTTGTTTCTTCTTCTTTGTACAGAGAAATACCTAAAATCATTTCCAATGCTAAAAAAAACAAAATAAAAGCACCTGCAACTGCAAATGAGTTAACATCAATTCCAATTAAATTTAAAATACTTTTTCCTAAAAATAAGAAAGAAATCATAATTAAACCAGCAATTAATGAAGCTTTTTCAGATTGAATATGACCAAATTTAACGCGTAAATCTATCACAATTGGGATATTTCCAATAATGTCAATTACAGCAAATAACACCATAGTGGCAGTTAAGATTTCTTTAAAATTTAATTCCATTATTTCACTTTTTTTAGTAAGGTTGGCAAAAGTATAAAATCACTACTTAAATTATAGTAAAAGTATGTAAAAAAATAGTTTATTTTTGCAGGATGTTTCAATTAGGAAAAACCATAGTTTCAGAAAATATTATAGAGAAGGAATTTGTCTGTAATTTATCAGCGTGTAAAGGAAAATGTTGTATAGATGGAGAAGCCGGAGCTCCATTAGAAGAACATGAACTTCAAATATTATTAGATATTTACCCAAAAGTTAAACCGTTTTTAAGACCAGAAGGAATTGCAGCAATTAACGATCAAGGACTTTTTATCACCATTGAAGGTGAATATGAAACAACTTTAATTGATGAAAAAGATTGCGCTTTTGTTATTTTTGATGATAAAAATACTGCAAAATGTGGTATTGAAGAAGCTTATAACCAAGGCGTAATAAAGTGGAAGAAACCAATTTCTTGTCATTTATACCCAGTTCGTATTATGGAATACAGTGAATTTTCAGCTGTAAATTATCATCAGTGGCCAATTTGTGATGATGCCTGCACGTTAGGAAAAGAATTACAAGTGCCAGTCTACAAATTTGTAAAAGAAGCTTTAATAAGAAAATTTGGGAAAGATTGGTATGCAGAACTTGAAAAAGTAGCTGAAAATTATAAGAAGTAATATTTATAAAACATAACTAGCTTAGAAAAAATTAATATTTTGTAATTTTACAAGGATAGGAAATTTTTTAGGGTATGAAAATAAATCACACCAAGCATCCATAATTTTAAAAGACAGCACTAATTCTGAAGAATTTTCATATAAATGAATTAGAATATAAATAGCAGTTGAAATTGATACCATTTCAATAGTAAATGCCACTATTTTTAATCCAATTTGGCTTAAAAGAGAA
>NZ_JBFFOE010000137.1:0-5478 GCF_041562875.1 Lutibacter sp.
ACCTATGAGCTTTCTAAACTAAAATTATTAAAAACAACCATAATTGTAGTACCCTCATTAATATCAAGATTGGTGGTTATTTTGATAATTACCTTGTTTACACTGGTTTTTAACCTAGGAATTGCACTGTTGTTGGGTGAACTACTTGGTAAATTATACTATGGCTTTTTCATAGTTGCTGCATTTTACCTTATAGCAGGAATTATTTTACATTTTTTTCTTCATCATTGGATAAAAAAACCCATCAGCAATTTAATTATCAAACAAGCACTTCAATAAACATCGAATGGGAAAAATATATTCAGAAACCGATCTAAAAAGTGCCATTCAACTATTAGAAAGTAAACAGGCAGTAGAAGAAATGGAGTTGAAAGAACAATTTCACCTTACTTATGAAAGCCTTAAACCATTAAATATCATAAAAAATATTTTTAGTCAAGCTTCCAAATCTGACGATTTAAAAGAAAACATCATTAATAATACAATTAGTCTAACAGCAGGCTATATCTCTAAAATTACATTTGAAAAAGGAGCAAAAAGTCCTTTAAAAAAGCTCTTTGGTAGTGTTGTTATGTTTAGTGTTAACAAAATAGTTGCAAATAATCCAGAAGCAATAAAGTTGTTAGTAAATAGGTTTCTACAAGTAATTAGCAGTAAAAAGCACCAATAAGTTACTATTTATAACTCATAATAAATTCATTAAAAATTTTTAAATTATATGGATACGCTACTTAAATTTCCGCGTTACGCAAAGGTGTTTATCATTTTAATAGGATTTTATGTGCTTATAATGATGCTCTCAATAGCACAAGACATACTTGTTCCTCTTATTTTTTCGGTGATGATTGCTGTTTTACTGCACCCTGTAGTCAACTTTTTTGTAAGGATACGGATTAATAGAGTGGTTGCTATCATTTTAACTTTAGTACTTACTTTTATAATTACAGCAGCACTTGCTGCATTAATATTCAGACAACTTGGCCGATTTACTGAATCGTGGCCACTGTTAGTAGATAAGTTTGAATTATTGTTAACTGATACTGCTAGATGGATTTCACGGTATTTTGACCTAAGCCGATGGAAGGTGAATAAATGGATAATAGACGCTAAAGAGGAAATGCTTAGTATGAGTAATGCTGAAGTTGGACAAACACTTTATGCACTAGGCAATGGAATTGTAACATTATTATTGATTCCTGTTTATGTATTTCTTTTATTATATTATAATAAACTATTAATTGAATTTATTCGCAGGGTGTTTGGTAATAGCAATCAAAATAGAATTAGTAAAATAATTTCTGAAACTAAAACTGTTATTCAACGCTATCTTACCGGACTTGTAATTGAAGCTATTATTGTAGCCATACTTAATATAACAGTTCTTTTGGTACTTGGAATTGAATATGCAATTCTGCTTGGTATTATAGGAGCATTGCTTAACGTTATCCCATATATTGGAGGTGTTATTGCTGTAGCATTACCAATGGCAATTGCTTTAGCAACAAAATCAACCCCTATGTATGCGTTTTATGTTTTAGCACTCTATTATATCATTCAGATAATAGATAATAACATTATTGTCCCATTAATTGTAACCTCAAAAGTAAAAATAAATGCCCTTTTTTCAATTATAGTGGTATTTGCAGGAAATGCCTTATGGGGTGCTTCGGGTATGTTTCTCTCTATTCCAATTCTTGCTATTGTAAAACTGATTTGTGATCATATAGATTCTTTAAAACCTTGGGGCTTTTTGTTAGGAGATACGATGCCTTCTTTGATAAATATTGAGCCTATTTTGAAAAAAATAAAAAAAAATAAAGTTTAGATAAGAATTCAATTGAAAAATAATACAAATTCAGTAGTTTTTCAATTTGTTGTATTAGTAAGCACTATTTTTTAGATAAACTAAGATTGATTTTTACTTAAAATTGTAAAAAGTGTGAATTGTGCAACATTTAAAAAAAGTTATGTAATACCCTAAATAATAATGTAACATACTTTTACCATATGATGATTAATGAACATTTAGAGAGGAACAACACATAAATGGTTCAACAGAGTTAAGGAAAAAACTGGAAAACCACTGAGTAAAACTTAAAACAAGCTTTGTTAAGCTTATTGAAAATAATTTATTGTTTACTATTGGTAGCCAAACAGAAACGATAAATAGACTTCAGGTAAAAGTAGGGTTGTCAAAAGAAGAAATACAAAAATTTATTGCTGATCTATAATTTGAAAAAGTAATTATATAAACAATTAAATCAGCCGTATTAGTTACGGACATCATTTTTCACAAGTTGTTGCACTGCCTCTGAGAAGGTAGATAACGCAGAAGAGTAATCGGAAAATATTAAAGTAGGATTTAGCAAGAATCAAGGGGAGCTGGGAACAGCATTCGTTAATTTTTTTAAAGAAAATTATATATGAAAACCAATTTCTTAAAATCAAAAATCAAGAATAAATTTCTTTATAACAGCATCATAGTTTTTGTTGTTATTTCGATTATTGGATTGATAGTCTACTACATGAGTGGATTAATATACGTCTTAATGAAAATTTTGTTTGTATAACTTATACATCAAAAAATCCTACAAAACCCTTATTTAACTGCTAATAATCAAAACCCAAAAATGGCTGTTCTCTCTAATAAAATAGGTTATAATTCAAGCTATTAAATCCCTTACATAGAAAAAATATTTCCCATTCACCAAAATCACAATGTGTGAATTATACAACTCTTCACCAAAATTATGTAATGCTTTCACTCTTATATGTAACCACCTTTGTACTATAAAAAAATTCACCACAAAAACAATAATTATGAACTCTAAAATTAAAAATTATGATTACTAAAAAAATATTTTTACCCTTTGCAATACTATTTATTGCATTATTTTCAAGCTGCGCAAATGACGATTTCGTTCAAATCGATGGTGTTTGCCCAGTTGTGGAAACGACAAGTCCAGAAAATGGCGCTATTAATGTTCCTTTAGACAAAACCATTTCAGTAAACTTTAACGAAGAGATGGATGCTGCAACTTTCAGCCAATCCTCTTTTACAATCCAAGGAACAAATTTAATTACTGGAACAGTTTCAATAAATGGAACTATTGTGTCATTTATGCCAACAAGTCCACTAATGCCAAACACAACTTATACAGGAATAATTAATACTTCTGTAAAGGATAAAAAAGGTAATGCCTTACAAGAAGATTATGTTTGGACATTTAGTACTGGCTCAACAGTGACTCCTATGGTGGTTTCTTCAGATCCAGCAAACAATGCTATTGATGTATTCCTTAATAAAATAGTAAGTGCGAATTTTAATATGTTGATGAATCATTCATCTATTAACGCGACCACTTTTACTTTAAAACAAGGAGCTGATTTAATTAATGGTATGGTTACATACGTTGGACAAACAGCTTATTTTAAATCCTCTAGCCCTCTTTTAGCTGAAAAAATTTATACAGCAACAATAACTACAGGAGCCAAAAATATACAAGGAACACCTTTAGCAAATGACTTTTCATGGGAATTCACCACAGGAACTATTTTAGGACCTAGCGTAATTTCTACTGATCCTTTAGACAATGCAACAGGAGTTGCTCTTGATAAAATTGTTACTGCTACCTTTAGTATGGAAATGGATATTGCAACCATAAATAATACTTCATTTACATTAAAAAATGGTACAATCTTAATAAATGGAGCTATAAACTATGTAAATTCAACGCTCACTTTTGTGCCAGACAGTCCTCTTTTAGAAGGAACTATCTATACAGCAACTATTACAACTGATGCTAAAAATTTAGCTGGTATTCCATTAGCTAATAACTATGTGTGGGAATTTAGCACACTATCTACTTTAACTGGAACCTTGGTTAATCTTGGAAGTGTTGAGGAATATGGTATTATAGCAGGTGTAGGTGTAAGCAACAATGCTGGATTCAGTGAAATTAGAAATATGAATGTTGGAATCTATCCAGGTGTTCGTACTTCAGTTACTGGATTTCCTCCTGCAATTATTGTAAATGGAGCAATCCATGCTTCAGATGATATTGAACCTCTAGGAATAGCTGCTACCCTATTACAAGCTAAAAATGACTTGACAAGTGCCTATTTATTTGCTGAAGGAGCATCTTCTCCTGCACCAGCAACTGTAGCGGGTGATCAAGGTGGTAAAACATTAGCCCCAGGTATTTACAAATCAACTTCTACACTTTTAATAGAATCAGGTGATTTAACATTAGACGCACAAGGTGATGCCAATGCTGTTTGGATATTCCAAATTGCTTCTGACTTTACAACTGTTGGTGGCGCTGGAGGAGATGTAATTCTTGCCGGAGGTGCTCAGGCTAAAAACGTCTTTTGGCAAGTAGGAAGATCAGCTACTATTGGTGATTACACCATATTCAAAGGAAATGTATTGGCTTTAACCTCTATTACTATGAATGCTTATGCAACTGCAGAAGGTAGAATGCTTGCCAGAAATGGAGCTGTAATAATGACTCATACTAACATTATAACCAAACCTTAATTAAAAAAATAATTAACCCTCTCCAATTGGCGAGGGTTTTAATAAGGCTCTCAAAAATTGATAAACTTTAAATCATAAAATATAATGAAAAATAAAACAACTTTAAAAAAGGGAACACTCCTTAAATGGTCCCTTAAACAAACCCTAAAAAGCGTTGTAATAGTTGCCTTGGTATTTGTGGGAATTCAAGCGCCACTTCAGGCACAGGAAACACAGGAAGTAGAATACTCAAAACCTTCTTGGTACTTTGGTTTAGCCGGTGGTGCAAACTTTAATTTTTTTGATGGTTCAACTCAACAGTTGAATGCAGATTTCACACCTGCTACTACTTTTCATAAAGGTAATGGTATAGGATTGTTTCTTGCTCCAAGCATAGAATTTCACAAACCTGATACAAGATTCGGATTTATTATACAAGCTGGGTTAGATAGCCGTAAAGGTGATTTCGATCAACAATTAACTGATTGTAATTGTCCAGCCGACTTGTCAACTGACTTAAGTTATATTACTGTAGAACCAAGTTTACGTTTTGCGCCAACTAAAGGAAATTTCTATTTATATGGTGGACCAAGATTTGCTTTCAGTCAAAACAAAGCATTTACATATCAACAAGGAATAAATCCAAATTTTCCTGATCAAG
The DNA here is from genome assembly GCF_041562875.1 of Lutibacter sp. Taxonomy (GTDB): domain Bacteria; phylum Bacteroidota; class Bacteroidia; order Flavobacteriales; family Flavobacteriaceae; genus Lutibacter. The sequence continues at coordinate 5,181 of NZ_JBFFOE010000137.1, forward strand.
TTGCACCAGCAGATGTTGAGGGAGATTTTAGTGCTATTGAAGAAACAATTATCTCAGCACAAATTGGTATGGGATATGATATGCAATTGTCAAAAGCAACCAGCAAAACACAATTGGTGCTTTCTCCTTTTGTAGCTTTTCAGCCTTATTTTGGACAAAACCCACGTTCAATAGAAACTTGGAACCTTACTACTGTAAGAGCAGGTGTTGTTCTTAAATTTGGTGTTGGAAAAAAAGTTTCCGTTAAAGAAGAAGAGGAAGTTGTTTTTGTGACTCCAAAAACTGAATTTACGATTAA
>NZ_JBFFOE010000138.1:0-5470 GCF_041562875.1 Lutibacter sp.
TAGTGACTTTAAAAGTGAATAAAGTTATTTTTATTGGTTATTATGAATGGAGAACTCTTGATACAAAAACAATAACAGTAACAATAAATTTAAAAGATTTACCCGATTAAAAATAACTTAAAGCTATATTCAGAAAAATAATTATAAAACAAATCAGATCTATCGCCTTTATAATGTCAATTCTCAACCGTCCTGAATAAAGGCTTCATAATATTAAACAATTTTTAAAATAAATAATTATGAAAACTACTTTTAAAATTCTGGTAATTTGCTTGTCAATTCTTTGGTTAAACAACTCATGCTCAAAAGATGATTCGCCAATATTAGTAATTGATGATTACTTTATAACCATTCATGAAAACCCAATAAATGACCAACTTATTGGAACCATTCCTTCAGAAATAAATAGTAATAGAGAGTTATATTATTCTTTTTCAATAATTTCTCAATCTGCTGAAAATGCTATTATATTAGAAAATGGTGGTTATTTTTCAACGGAAATGATATCAATATATGTTAATGACAAAACAGTGTTTGATTTCGAAACCAATCCAATTATTATAGCTACAATAAAAGTTAATGCTGTTAGCTATAAATTAGATTTTAGTCAAGAAATTCATGACACAAAAACCATTACAATCACAATAAATTTAAACGATTTGGCTGATTAAAAACAAATTCATAATACTGGATTAAATAAATAACAAACATTCAACAAACTATTTGTTAAAACCGAAAAATCTCCAATTTTTAAGTCGCATAAATCTTATAAAAACTCATTTTAGCCTGTTTTTAAGAAAACCTTTTGAAGGACACAAAAATCCTAACATCTAATATAAATCGTATCAAAAAAATAAAGTAAATTTACTTGAAAATTTAAAACTGAACTTTAAGTTCACTCATTTTTAGCCATTTAAAGGTTAAAAAAATGGTTTAACTTGATAAATAAAAAACGAACATAATATACTAAAATTAAGATTTTTATAAAAAATGGAAGACCAAACAGATAATTATTTAGACAACCATTATATTCATAGAAGTAACTGGCTGAGAGCTGCTGTTCTCGGTGCAAATGACGGAATTCTTTCAACAGCCAGTCTTGCAATTGGTGTTGCAGCGGCCAGTCACAGTAGAGAATTAATAGTTTTTACAACTTTAGCAGGCTTGGTTGCTGGCGCTTTATCTATGGCTGCAGGAGAATATGTCTCTGTAAGTTCTCAAACAGATGTAGAAAAAGCTGATATAGAAAGAGAAAAACAGGAGTTAATAGAAATGCCTGAATTGGAACTAAAACGATTAGCTGAGATTTATGAAAAAAGAGGTCTGAAAAAAGAAACTGCACTAACAGTTGCAAAAGAACTGACCGAATATGATGTATTGGGAGCACATATTAGAGATGAATTAGGGATTAATGAAATAAGCCAAGCTCAGCCCATCCAAGCTGCTTTTGCATCAGGCGCGGCTTTCACAGTTGGTGGAGTTCTACCGCTTTTAGTAGCGCTATTTTTACCATTAAAAAGTATGGAGTATTCCCTTTATGGTTTTGCCCTTTTCTTCCTTATAATTTTAGGTTCATTGGCAGCTAAAACAGGTGGCTCTAGTATGGGAAAAGCAATTATTAGAATTACATTTTGGGGAACTATCGCAATGGGATTAACTGCTTTAGTTGGGTATTTATTTGGTGTAAATGTGTAACTATAAGTGTTTAACATAAAACCATTTATAACTGATTATACTATTAAATGTTATAGTTCGTTTATAAAAATATAATGATTAAAATTTTTAAAAATATATTGTCTAATAGTGCCTTAGTTGTGATTTTACTTCACACTTTTATTCCACATCCACATTCTGAGGATATGGTTGAAAAAGAACATATTAAACTTCATACTAATTCTAATTCAATTTATGGTATTCTAAGATTTGTATTTCACGAAAATAATGATGAAAATTTAGATTCTTTAGTTTTTGCTCAATATAACATTAATAAGAAAACCAAAATAGATTGTCAATATTCAGAAACTAATATACCAGATTTTAATACCTCAAAAATTGTAAACAAAAAAGTATCTAAAAATTTAAAATCAACTATTCATAAATTATTTATTGTTAAACTGAACGGCGTAAGAGGTCCTCCTTCTTTTACAACTAATGAATACCTAATATAAAAATAGTAACAATAAAAAATTTAAAATTATGGATGCAACACATCTTCATTTAATACTAACACACTTCCCTATTGTGGGAACAATAATTGGAATTGGAATATTGGCATATGGTCAAGTTTTTAAAAACATAGAAATTCAAAAAGTAGCACTAGCCACTTTCATATTAATGGCATTATTAACAATTCCAGTTTTCCTTACGGGAGAAGAAGCAGGAGAAACTGTTGAAAATATCCCAGGAATTTCTGAACAATTAATTGAAAACCACGAAGAACTTGCTGAAAAAGCAATTTGGGTAATGGGACTATTAGGGGTTTTATCATTTATTAGTTTATTTGCAATTTTCAAAAAATCATCATTTTCAAAAGCAATAACTATAGTTACTTTAATTGTTTCAATAGTTACATTTGGTTTATTTGCTCAAGTAGGTAATTTAGGAGGGCAAATTAGACACTCTGAGATTAGAACAGATAGTAATATTAATCAAGGAGATAATGAAAATTCTCAAAATGGAGAAAGAGAGGACAATGATGATAATGATGATGATTAATTAAAAACCACTACCAACAATAGGTAAATAAAATTGCTTAATTCAGTAAAATAGAATGTTTCTAAAACATAAAAAACTTAAATTTAAGCATAGGAAAGTTATGGTTTCAAAACCGTAACTTTTCTTATTTTAAACCGTTGTGCAACATTTTGACCCGTCCTGAAATAAGGCTACATAATTATAAACAGTTATTTACAAAAACGACAGCGTAACCATACGTTACAGCAAATCATTCAAATAAAAAATTTTATCCAAACTAGTACAGGAAATACACTACATATAAACTTTGAAAATTTTTATCAGATTACACCTATAGCCAGTAAATTAAGATAGTTAGATTGTTATCGTATGCGTTTATAATTGAGTGCTTTCAACCTTCTTTTCAATTGTTTAGATGCTTTATATACAATGTTTACTCCTTTAATGTTCGTTTTTCCTAAGGGTTCCAAAGAATTGGCACCAGTACCTTTTAACGTTGCCTGAAAAGAACCCAAAGGATCAATTCTAACAATGCGTCCTTGTGCAAGCGCATCTCCAATAGCTAAGGAAAGTGTCATAATTACTCCGTAACAATCGCCAACACTCATAGTAGAGCGTGTGGCTACTAATTCAGCCAAACTTTCTAAATCTTCTTCACCTTCATGGATGGCACAGGGATAGTATTTTATCTCTGGAGGTGTTACCATCGTATTTTTTTTAGGTAACATTTTAAACTTAATAGGCATCGTGATTTTTTTAATAGGTTAATAAAATTTATTTAATAGAGAAGTAAATGAAAAGTATATGTATATATTTTTTCAATTAGCAAGTAAATTTAAATAAAAATATAGGGCTATTAGCTAAAAGATAGCTATTTATTTTACAAAAGGTATATAGGACTTTTTTAAAAGATAGCTATTAATTAAAGTAAAGATATATACAAAACACTTTAAAAATAGCCATAAATAACATTAAAGATATAGTGCTTTTAACTTTATAGCTTTAAAGCAACACAACGGAAGCAAATACAATAAATATGTGAATGCTTAAGCTGTAATATGTTACTACTATAAAAGTACTATTTTTATGTTGTTTATCATTAAAAAAAGTACTTTTTTTAACAAATAAGAAGATCTTGATTAATCACTAATAAATACATGATTATTAGTTAATTTTTTATAAATTTAATGATGCCAACTAAAAATTGCGTAATTGGTGAAAATTGTAACAAAAATAAGGACCTATTAAAATAAATACGTCTATCCTCAAAATAATAGCAATCAGCAATTAGTGTTGTTTGGATTTACTAATCTATAAGCAATTTAAAAAAATTGAAATGCAAAATGGAATCAAAACCAACCTATCAAGAATTAGAAAATCAGATTGCTAAGTTCAAAAAACCGCATGAAATTAGTCCGCTGAATTCTTCAATTCAAAACGAGCAACTATACCATTCCCTATTTAAAAATATGACAGAAGGATTTGCACATTGTAAAATGCTTTATAAGAATAATCACCCCGTAGATTTTATATATCTTGAAGTAAATCATGCTTTTGAAATTTTAACTGGTTTGAAGAACGTAGTTGGCAAACGTATTTCTGAAGTTATAGTTAATCATAAAAATGAAAATAAGGAACTATTTAATTTATACAACAGAGTTTCTAAAACTGGCATATCCGAAAGAATTGAAACTTTTGTACCCCCTTTAGAAATATGGTTTTCCATTTCAGTTTACAGTTTGCAAAAGGGAGAATTTCTTGTGATTTTTGATAATATTACCGAACGTAAGAAGTCAGAGGAGGTACTAAAAATAAGTGAAGCTAAATTTCGTGGGTTATTTATTCAATCACACATTGGCACAGCCATTGTTGATTTGGATAAATGCTTTATTAAGTGTAATGAGGCATTCTGTCGTTTTTTAGGGTATTCAGAAAAAGAGTTAATAGGTAAAACAATCACTGACTTTACGTACACTGAAGACAAAGAGATTGGTATGAAAGAAATGAAAAAGATAGCTAAAGGAGAAATTAAATCTGCTAAGGTGCAGAAACGCTATTTGCGAAAAGATGGCATTGTTGTGTGGGGTGAGCTTACTATCAGTATCGTTCAGGGTGAGGATAATAGACCACTTTATTTTTTACCCATCATTCAGGATATTACTGAGCGACACATGGCTGAACAAAGGCTAAAAGAAAGTGAAGTGAATTTAAAAGAACTTAATGCTACCAAAGACAAACTTTTTTCAATCATATCACACGATTTAAGAAGCCCGTTTAGTGGTATTTTAGGCTTTTCTGAACTATTAAAAGAAAATTTAAAAGAACTTGCTATTTCACAATCTGAAAAGTATGCAGCATTTATAAATTTATCAGCCAAAAACACACTTGTTTTACTTGATAACTTATTAAATTGGGCAAAATCTCAAACTGGTCAAATTAATTTTAATCCCCAAAAAATTATTTTATCATCAAGTATACAGGAAATAATAGAACTAACAAATTCACAAGCAAAAATTAAAAACATATCTATAAATAAGATTCTACCAGATGAAATTGAAGTTTATGCAGATGTAAATATGCTTAGAATAATTTTACAAAATCTTATTTCAAATGCAATCAAATTCACAAAATCAGGAGGAAATATAAATATTACTGTAATTTCAGTTAAAAACCAAGTTGAAATTTCTATTTCCGATAATGGAATTGGAATAAATGAAGAAAAACTTAAAACATTATTTGATATAGCTTCAAATACAACTTCCCTTGGAACTGCTAA
>NZ_JBFFOE010000139.1:0-5316 GCF_041562875.1 Lutibacter sp.
ATCTTTTACTAATTTTTGATTTATTAATTTTCTTGTTTTTTCCGAAGAGATGAAATTAGTATTTGGAAATCCAACAAGTTTATTTTCTACATTTAATAATTCTAAAAAAGGAATATGTGTTGTACTTGTTACGGCAATAGAATTCAAAGGTATTTTAATCGTATTTTTTAAAGAGCTTTTTTGCTTTGTAAGTGTATACTCTATATATTCTTTAGCATCTGGATAGGGTAATTTAATGACCAATTTTGTTTCATCATTTAATTTTATAATATCGAATCCATGGGCGTATTTTACGGTTGAAGTTGGTCTGGTTTCTTCAGTTTTTTTGGTTTCATTTTTACAAGAAATAAATAAAATAAGAATGAGTAGTATTTGAGTTAAGTAAAATTTCATGATATTATTTTTTAAAGAATTTTATAGCTGTTATTTTGTTTTACAATTTTAATAATTTGACCATATTCTATTTTAAAGTCAAAAGATTTAGAAAGAGGGATATTATTTATGTTAGCAACAATGCTTCTTATAACTCCTCCGTGGGTTGTAATAATTATTTTTTTTGAATTGTTATTTGATGTAATTTCATAAAAAAATTCAGTAGCTCTTTTAAACAAATCTGTGTAAGCTTCTCCATTTGGTATGCTAACATTCACAAAATCATTCATCCACACATCTAGTTCAGTTTTTGGAATAGCATCCCAATTGTGATTTTCCCAATCTCCAAAATTTAGTTCCATTAATCGCTTGTCGGTGATTATATTTTGAGAAAATTTTGAAGCTAATTTTATGCATCTTTTTAACGGACTTGAATAAACCAATGTGCCAGTTTCTGAAGAAACAGCAGTCGTTATTTTAGACGCTTCATTTTCAAATGAATTTGTTACATCAATATCTAGTTGACCATAACAAATATTTTTCTCTATGTTAGGAGTTGTATGCCGGATTAGATAAATTTCCATAAAACTAAAATGCTTAAATAAAATGTTACTTCTGCTATTTGTTGTGTTGCACCAGCGCAGTCACCTGTTTGGCCACCGATCCATTTTTTAAAAAACCTTCCTAATAATAACATAGAAATGAAAGGCGGTATCAAGGTTAAAAATACCCAATAAGTGTTGTAAAAGAACAAAGGTACTAAGCCAATAATCCCATTAATTACTAATGAAGATAATTTTAAAGCATGTGCCATTGGTTTTGTTTTGCTGCTATTATCATCTCTAACATAAGGATATAAATATAATAGCATCGTTGAAATAAAACGACTCACACTATGACCTGCAATAAAAGTTATGAATAGTTGACTAGAAACTGAACTTAAAGCTAAAAATTTTAAAGCTAACAAACCAACCAAGCCAACAGTACCATAGGTTCCCAAACGAGAATCTTTCATAATGGTTAAAATTTTTTCTTTAGTCCATCCTCCTCCAAATCCATCACAAAAATCAGCAAAACCATCTTCGTGAAAAGCACCAGTAATCCAAATTGTTGAAATTATACTTAAAAGTAAGGCAATGTTTTCAGGCAAAATAAATGATATTCCCCAATAAACGATTGCTCCAAAACTTCCAACAACAATACCAACCAAAGAAAAATATTTGGTACTTTTATTTAATATTTCAGGCGAATGATCTATCCATTTCGGACAGGGGATTCGGGTAAAAAACATGAGTGCAGTAAAAAATATATGTAGCTCTTTTTTTAGCATTATAAAATGAAATTAATTTTCTTTATTGCTAACTCCTGCACTTTCAAAGCTTGCCATTTTGTTCATGAAATTTGCAGCAGATTGTATAATTGGATAAACAATTGCGGCTCCAGTTCCTTCACCTAAACGTAAATCTAATTGTAAAATAGGAGTTGCGTTTAAATAATTCAGCATGTTTTTATGTCCTTGTTCATCTGAAACATGAGAAAATAAACAATAATCTAAAATTGTTGGCTCTATTGCTTGAGCCACTAATAAAGCTGAAGTAACAATAAATCCATCTACAATGATAGTCATTTTTAATTCAGCAGCTTCTAACATAGCTCCACATATCATTGCTATTTCAAATCCACCAAAGTTTTGTAAATTCTCTAAAGCATTGGTACTAATCCCATGAAATTCTTGTACTTGCTTTAAAACAGTTGCTTTTTTAGAAACACCTGTTTCTGTTAAACCTGTTCCTTTACCAACACAATTTTCAATAGGAATTTTAGTAAAAGCGCTCATTAATAAGGCTGCAGAAGATGTATTTCCAATTCCCATTTCTCCAAATGAAATACAATTACATCCATTAGAGTGTTTTTGAATCATTAATTCACTACCAATTTCAATGGCTTTGTAGCATTGTTCTTCACTCATAGCGGGCTCTTTTGAATAATCGCAAGTTCCATGAGCTATTTTAGCATTGATTAATGATTTATTTGGTGTAAATTCAAAATTCACACCTGCATCAACAATACTTAAATTTATATTGTTTTGTTCACAAAAAACATTGATTGCAGCACCACCGCTTAAAAAGTTTAACACCATTTGAGCTGTTACTTCTTGTGGATAAGGGCTTACAATATTAGTTGCTGCAATTCCGTGGTCGGCTGCAAAAACAATAAGGGCAGTATTATTAAGTTGAGGTGTTAAAGTTTCTTGAATTAAACACAATTTTTCAGCAATTTTCTCAAGAGTTCCTAAGGAATTTAAAGGTTTTGTTTTAAAATCAATTTTATGCTTAATTTGAGTTTTTAACTCGTTGTTAATTGGTGAAATGTTGAACAATTTCATAGATTTTTAGATATCTTTATTTTAATATTAATGGAAGGCCAGAAACCATAAAAACAGCTTTATCTGCTTTTTTAGCAATGCTTTGGTTAACCCAACCTTGTAATTCTGTAAATTTTCTAGCAATATGAGTTTGGGCATGAACACCCATTCCAATTTCATTAGAAATGATAATAATATCACTATTTAACTTTGCTAGAATTTCTATTTCATTTATAGCAAACTTTAACGAATCTTCAACATTATTATTTGAGTCGAAGTATAAATTAGTGAGCCATAGCGTAACACAATCAATTACAATAACTGATTTTTTTGGGATTACTTTTGATATTTCTTTTTCTTCTTCAATTGTCGTCCATCGGTCATCACGATCTGATTGATGTCTTTTTACTCTTTTTTTAAAATCTTCATCCCAAATTCTAGATGTAGCTAAATAAAAAGGTGTTTCGCTTAAACTTTCGGCTAGTTGCTGTGCATACGAACTTTTTCCAGATCGCTCACCTCCAGTGATATAGTATAACATGGGCTAAAAAATTTCAGCAAATGTAATATTTTTCATAAAAAAAGGATACGAATAACTCGTAATTAATCTTTATTAATTACTTTTGCAACTGATTATGGTTCTTATATATGCTTAATAATATATAAGTGAAAAGGGAAGTTGGTTAAAATCCAACGCTGTACCCGCAACTGTATGCTTAGTCAAATTTATTTGATGATTGTTATTAAACTTTTGCCACTGTTCTAAATGAATGGGAAGGTAAATAACAATACGCAAGCCAGGAGACCTGCCAGAAATCTTATTAATTAAAACTTTCGGGAGAAAAGTGAATTAACTATGATACAGTTTAACAGATTATTATTTATTTTTTTTATTTTTTTTGTAGGCACGAATTCGTATGCTCAAAAAGATTCAATTATTTCATTGGATGTTATTAATTTACAAACCATAAAATTAAATAAACATTCAAAAGGCTATAAGATATTAGCTATAAATGATTCTATTATTCAAAATAATTCGGAGTCATTTTCTTCATTATTGCGATTTAATTCGCCTATTTATATAAAAGAATATGGGGCAGGTGGTACAAGTTCTGCAAGTTTTAGAGGCACAAGCGCGTCAAATACAGCAGTAGTTTGGAATGGAATTAATATCAATTCAATTAATAATGGTCAAACCGGATTTAATTCTTTGAATGTAGGTTTGTTTGATAATATTAATGTAAGAAGTGGTGGAGGAAGTATTGAATTTGGCTCTGGAGCCATTGGTGGCACCATTCATTTAAACGATGAATTACATTTTGGAAATTATGTTAAAAATCAATTACTTGTATCTGTAGGTAGTTTTGAAACCTATCATAATTTATATAAATTTTCTTTCGGAACTGAAACTACAGCAATAAAAGTAGGGTTGTCTTATAATGAATCTGAAAATAATTATAAGTGGTTAGGGCATAATTTAAAAAACGAAAATGGTGCATATCATAACACCGATTTTAGTTTTAGTATAGCTCAAAAATTATCAAAGTTTAGTAAAATTAGTTTCTATACGTCTAAGTATGCTGGAAATAGACAATTTTCTGGTCAATTACCCAATCCTTCAGCAGCAAAAGAAAAATATAAGAACTATAGTTTTAGAAACTTACTAAATTTTAATTATCAAAAAAACAGGAGTTCATACAGTTTGAAATTTGCTTATTTAACACAAGAATATCAATATTTTGCTGATAAAAATAGCACAAATTTTAATTTCGGAAAATCTAAAAGATTCTTTCTAAATTATGATTTTAGTTATAAAATTTCTTCAAATTCAAGTATTGAATCATTTTCAGAAGTAGAATCTACCTTTGGAAAAACAGATCAGATGCTAGAGAAAAACAGAAAACAATTTTCACAATCTCTTATTTTTAATCAACGAATTGAAAATTTCGCTTCTTTTAATGCAAAAGTTAGAAAAGATTTTAATTCGGATTATACAATGCCTTTTGTTTTTGCACTTGGTGCTGAAATTAAACCTGCTAGAAATACTTTTGTTAGATTAAATGGTTCTAAAAATTACAGAGTTCCTAGCTATAACGACTTATATTGGCCGTCACTAGGAAATGAAAATTTAATTCCTGAATCATCACTTCAAGGAGAAATAGGTGTAGGTTATAAGAATAATAATTTAAAAATTGATGCTGGTGCTTTTTATATAGATGCTAAAGATAAAATTGTTTGGAAACCAGGAGCTGATCCAGAAAGACCTGAAGTTTGGACACCTGCTAATTTAGATGAAGTTATAAATAAAGGGCTAGAACTTGTTATAAATTATAAAAAAAATATTAAAAAGCATTCTTTTAATTTGAATGCAAATTATAGCTATACCATTTCTAAAGATAAAAACACAAAACAACTGTTACCATATATTCCTAAGCACTTACTAAATGGAACTTTAGGGTATTCCTATAAAAAGATAAGCGCATTTTATCAACATTTGTTCAATGGAGAGATTTATACAACTACTGATAATTTAGATGATTATACCGTTCCATATTTTAATGTTGGAAATTTTGGAGTTA
>NZ_JBFFOE010000140.1:0-5204 GCF_041562875.1 Lutibacter sp.
GGGAGATAGGTGCGCATGTGCCAATATGCTTCTCAATTCCACGAATGTTTGATGCGATAGCGGCAAGCTGCTGTTCAGTAAGTTTATATAATCCATTTTCTCTTTTCTGTTGCCATTTTTAATTTTTTATAAAAGAATCTGCAGATCAAATTGGCGTATCGTAATCAAATTCGCTTTTAGTCCCCTTATGCAATTGTTTTTCAAAATCTATTTCTTTTTTCATCTCTTCAAAGTAGTGATAGGCATCTTGTAATTCTTTTGAGAGGCTAATCCATTTTGATTTTCCAAGCTTCAGAGCATTTCTCAACTCATCATAAGTTTCTTCGGTTAAAGGAAGATTGTAAATATTTAGGTGTTTCGATTTCATATATTATTAAACTAATGGCGATTTAAAAGCAATTAATTTACGAAATAAACCTGAGAATTGCAAGTAATATTACTGCAGGAATTGATGCTGTTGTGACAGCAAAATAAAGTCAAATCAAATTAATTGTATATAGTGCTTCATTTATTAGATTGACATAATATTATCAGAACTGATGAAAAATGATTGTCAAAAATTAATTGTACACAACAACAGGTAGTTTATTCTAAAGAAATTGGTATTCAATATTAAATAGTTATTTTTGCTAAAACTACCAATCAATTCACATGAAAGGAATTATTTTAGCAGGGGGGTCAGGAACTCGTCTGTATCCAATTACCAAAGGAACCTCAAAGCAATTATTGGCTATTTACGACAAACCAATGGTTTATTATCCATTGTCTATTTTAATGCTTTCAGGTATTACAGAAGTTTTAATAATTTCAACCCCTCACGATTTACCAAATTTTAAAAATCTTTTGGGAGATGGGTCTGAAATTGGAATGCAGTTCTCATATATAGAACAACCTTCACCAGACGGATTGGCTCAGGCTTTTATTTTGGGGGAAGAATTTATAGGAAGCGATGATGTTTGTTTGATTTTAGGAGATAATATTTTTTATGGAGCTGGAATTGAACAGTTAATGGAAGATGCTGTAAAAACAGTTTCAGAAGAAAAAAAGGCAGCTATTTTTGGATACTATGTACAAGACCCAAACAGATATGGTGTTGCAGAATTTGATAAAAATGGAAATGTGTTTGGTATTGAAGAAAAGCCAACGAACCCTAAAAGTAATTATGCAGTAGTAGGTTTGTATTTTTACCCAAACAGTGTAGTTGAAATAGCAAAAAATACGAAGCCAAGCGCTCGAGGAGAATTAGAAATAACAGCAGTAAATCAAACATATTTACAAAGAGAGAAGTTAAAAATGGCATTGATGGGGCGTGGTTATGCGTGGTTAGATACGGGTACGCAAGATTCGTTACTTGAAGCTTCTAATTTTATTCAAACTATAGAAAAAAGACAAGGTTTAAAAATTGCTTGTATTGAAGAAATTGCCTTTGAAAAAGGATATATTTCTAAAGAACAATTGCTTGCTTTGGCTAAACAATACAATAATAATGAGTATGGATCATACTTACTGAATATAGCTTTGAAAGAATAAAGTAGGACTGAGCGTTCAAAAAATGTTCAGTGAACATTTTTAGCGATAGGGTCAGGTGGCGCGTTGGGATTAAAAAGTGTAAAGGCTAAAGGCTAAAGAAAAAAGTAGTTATGAAAAATGATTTACAAATAAGATTGTTTAGATTTTCTGTTGATGTAATAAGAGAAGTAAGAAATTTACCCAATTCTAAAGAATATCAAGTAATATCATACCAATTGTTGAGGTCTGCAACTTCCTGTTGGTGCTAATTATGAAGAAGCACAAGGAGCAGTCTCAAAGCAGACTTTTCAAATAAGGTAGGCATCTCACTAAAGGAGATAAGAGAAGCAAATTATTGGATTAGAATACTAATTGAAATTTTGGAGCAAAATAATAATTGGAAAGATAAAGAAACTGAATCAAAAGAATTAATGAATATTTTAGGAGCAATACATTCAAAAACCTCAAAAAGATGATTAAATGGTCTTTAAACTTTAACCTTTGTACTTTAAACTTTATTTAAATGAAATTTATTAGAACTGAAATACCCGATGTAATTTTATGTAAACCAACAATTTTAAAGGATGAAAGAGGTTACTTTTTTGAATCCTTTAAAAAAGAAGCGTTTGAAAAATTTATGGGAAGTACTATAAATTTTACCCAAGATAATGAAGCAAAATCAACAAAAGGGGTTTTAAGAGGGTTGCACTACCAATTACCACCTTTTGCACAAACTAAATTGGTGCGAGTTGTGAAAGGAAAAGTGTTGGATATTGCAGTTGATATTCGGAAAGGTTCTCCTACTTTTGGGCATTATGTAGCCATAGAATTAAGTGAAGAAAACAAATACCAATTGTTTATTCCTGCCGGATTTGCTCACGGGTATGTGGTATTAAGTGATGAAGCAATTTTTAGTTATAAAGTAGATAATTATTATCATAAAGAATCAGAAAGAGGTATTATGTATAATGATACTACGTTGCAAATAGATTGGAAATTACCAGTAGCGGAACTTCTAATTTCTGAAAAAGATAAAATGCAACCACCCTTTAAAAAGGCTGATTTATTTGAAGAAACTTCGTTTAAATGAGTAATATACTAGTAACAGGCTCAAAAGGGCAATTAGGATTAGAATTGGTAAGCTTGGAAAGTGATTTTCAAAATTACACCTTCTTTTTTACCGATAAAAGCAACTTAGACATTACTAATTTTGAAGCTGTTTCAACATTTGTTTCAGAAAATAATATTGCTATTATTATAAATTGTGCGGCTTATACCAATGTTGATAAAGCTGAAGAAGAAGTTGTATTAGCTGATGAAATTAATCATTTAGCAGTTAAAAATTTAGCAAAAACAGCAAAGCAGCACCATCTAAAATTGATACATATATCAACCGACTATGTGTTTGATGGAACTTCAAAAGTACCTTATGTAGAAACTTCAAAAACAAACCCACAAAATAGGTATGGTAGTTCAAAATTAAAGGGAGAACAAGCTTTGTTAACTATAAATCCTGATAATTCAGCTATTATTAGAACTTCTTGGTTGTATTCAAAGTTTGGTAAAAACTTTGTAAAAACAATTTTAAGGCTAAGTGAAGAGAAAGATACCATTTCAGTAGTTTCAGATCAAATAGGTTCGCCAACCAATGCACATGATTTGGCACAAGCTATTTTACAAATTATTCCTTTATTAAAGAGTAAAGGAGTTCAAACCTATCATTATGCAAATGCTGGTGAATGCAGCTGGTTTCAATTTGCAGAAGAAATTGTAAAACAAGCCCAACATAATTGTACCGTTTTGCCAATAAATTCTGAAGCGTTTAAAACTCAGGCTAAAAGACCAAAATTCAGTTTACTAAATACAGAGAAGATTCAGGAAACGTTTCAACTAACAATTCCGCATTGGAAAGATTCGCTTAAAAAATGTATTGAGAAATTGAACAAGTAATTACATTTCATATTAAACCCTTTGTGCTTTCCCTTTAAAATTTTATCTTTAACCCCTTACCTAAACAAATAAAACGTATTAAGGATGAAAGCAATTTTAGTAACGGGAGGAGCAGGATTTATTGGGTCTAATTTAGTGGAACATTTAGTAAATAAATACCCTCAATATCATATTGTAAATATAGATTTATTAACCTACGCAGGGAATACAGAAAATTTAAAATCTATTGAAAAAGCTCCAAACTATACATTTGTTCACGGAGATATTTGTGATAGGGAATTAGTAGAGCGTGTTTTTCAACATTACATTATACATGGGGTGATTCATTTAGCTGCAGAATCTCATGTTGACAATTCTATAGATGGCCCTGAAATTTTTATTGACACCAATATTAAAGGAACTTTTACCTTATTAGATGTTGCTTATAAATATTGGATGGAAAAGCCATTTGTTTATAAAAAAGGATTTGAAAATAATAAATTTTTACACGTTTCTACAGATGAAGTTTATGGAACTTTAGGCGAAACAGGCTTATTTACAGAAGAAACTCCGTATGCCCCAAACTCACCTTACAGCGCATCAAAAGCAAGTAGTGATATGATTGTACGTAGTTACCATCATACCTATGGCATGAATACGGTAATTACCAATTGTTCAAATAATTACGGACCTAAGCAACACGATGAGAAATTAATTCCAACAGTGATTCGAAAAGCATTAGCGGGTGAAAATATTCCTGTTTATGGAGATGGAAAAAATGTTAGAGACTGGTTGTATGTGTTAGATCATTGCAAAGGAATTGACTTAGCGTATCAAGAAGGGAAATCGGGTGAGGTTTATAATATAGGTGGTAAAAACGAACAAAATAACAATTATATCGTCAATAAAATTTGTGAATTGTTAGATACATTAGCACCAAAAGAAGGCAAAACCTATAAAAATCAAATTACGTATGTGAAAGATAGAGCAGGTCACGATTTTAGATATGCCATTGACGCCACTAAAATTGAAACTCAGTTAGGTTGGAAAGCTGATGAAAACTTTGATTCGGGTATATTAAAAACAGTTGAATGGTATTTGAAAAAGTATAAAGAGTAAAGAGGTTATCAGTTATTAGTTGTCGGTTATAAAAAGTCCCCCTCTTGAGAACTTGTAGTGAGCCTGTCGATAGGGGTTAGGAGTGTTTTTTTTGAAGCTGATAAAAAAACTAAGACTAAAACTAAGACCAAAACTAAGACTAAAACTAAGACTAAAACTAAGACCAAAACTAAGACTAAAACTAAGACCAAAACTAAGACCAAAAATCAGAAAACAGCCAACCAACAACAGAAAAAAAGAACAAAGAAAAAAGACTAAAGAAAAAAGAACAAAGAAAAAAGACTAAAGAAAAAAGAACAAAGAAAAAAAAGTCTTAGTGAAACAACCGAAAACCGAAAACCGAAAACCAACAACAGAAAAAAAAAGAACAAAGAAAAAAGAACAAAAGTCTTAGTCTTAGTTTTCGTCTTAGTCAAATAAAAACAACCGACAACAGATAACCGAAAACAGATAACCGAAAACAGCCAACCAACAACCGACAACAGATAACCAACAACCCCCCCCAAAAAAAAATGAATAACAACTACATAAGTAATCATAAAATTTTAGTCACAGGAGGCGCAGGATTTATAGGCTCAAATTTATGTGAAGCATTATTAAAACTGAATAACAACGTAGTTTGTTTAGATAATTTTGCCACAGGAAAA
>NZ_JBFFOE010000141.1:0-5123 GCF_041562875.1 Lutibacter sp.
GGTTCACATTTTCATGTTCACAAAAAATACTTTCTACTGCTTTTGCCGACCAAAAATTAAACCACCTGTTTAAGGCATAATTTTTTAAATCGTTATATTCTGAATCGCTATTGAATTTGGTTTCAATTTCTAATAACAGTAAATCAAATGAGCTTATCTTATATATGAAATTAGTTTCTTTATCATAGGTGTCAACTTGTTTCCGTCCCCAAGAATATTCAAATTCTAATCTTTTTTTTAACTCTTTTTCAATTGCATCAGAATTCATTAACGCTATAAAAATTTACGCTCAATTAAAATAATTAATCGTTCTTCATAATCTTGTTTGGCGCTCCAATCATAATCTGGTTTAACCATTTTTTGAATAAAATCTTTTGCTTCATTTTCGTTTTTAAACGAATTTAATTGTGATAATACCCGATTAAAATCTTCTTGATTTCCTTCAAATAAATGTTTCACAAAAGCGATTCTATCATTTAAACCAACTTGCAAATTATTTTTAAATAGGGTATCATTTAAGGAGCGTTGTCTATTTTCTGAAATTTCTTCAATAACTGGATTTTCTTTAGTTACTCTTTCAAACATTTCAGTTGCAACATCTGCAGAAATTGCATCTTTAAGTTCTTCTTCTAATGAGTTTAGAACTGAAAAAACTTCTTTTTCATCATCTTTTAAGATGGTATTTTCAATATCAAATACCTCTTCAATTTGTTTGTCTAATAACATTTCAAGCTTTTCAACATCTTCTATAACTTCAATTAAATTAGAAGATGTTTCCTTTTCTTCTTCAAAAGAAGGTTCTATTCTATCAACAATTTCTTTACTGGTTTCAACAGAATTGGATTCACTATTCATATTTTTATCAACAAACTTCAGCACAGAAAGTTTTTCATAAATTTCTTGTGCTTTTTTATGAAGTACACTAATATCATCATTATTTTCCAATTGTAAAATACTGTGTGCCAGACTTACTAATTCGGCTTTTATTTTTTTGTGCATAAGTTGCTTTATTAAATCGTTTTTGATGTATTATTTTTAATAAATTTGTAAGAAATCAGGTATCATAGATTCCGGATTTAAATTAATGACTAAACGAATGTAATACTAATTTTTATTGCAATTGTTTGAAATAAAAAAATTACAATAACCTTTCAAGCGTGAAATTACAAAATGTTTCTTGAAAATACAGTAAATCATAACGAACAATTTGGCTGGATTGAAGTAGTTTGCGGATCCATGTTCTCTGGTAAAACAGAAGAACTGATTCGTAGGTTAAAACGAGCGCAGTTTGCCAAGCAAAAAATAGAAATATTTAAACCTGCCATTGATACTAGATACGACGTAGAAATGGTAGTTTCACATGATGCTAATGAAATTAGATCTACACCAGTACCTTCATCTTCAAATATTTTAATTTTAGCAAATGATGTTGATGTTGTTGGTATAGATGAGGCGCAATTTTTTGACGATGGTATTGTTGCTGTTTGCAATGAATTAGCAAATCGTGGTGTTCGTGTTATTGTTGCTGGTTTAGATATGGATTTTAAAGGTAATCCGTTTGGACCCATGCCTGCACTTATGGCAACTGCAGAATATGTTACAAAAGTACATGCGGTTTGCACAAGAACTGGAAATTTAGCTCATTATAGCCATAGAACTGCAGCTGGTGATGAACTTGTAATGCTAGGCGAAACACAAGAATATGAACCTTTAAGTCGTGCCGCATACTACAAAGCTGTTCGTGCCGAAAAAAACAAAAAGGAAGCGCAAAATAACAATGGAGAATAACCACGTTACTGTTCTTGAAATAGATTTAAATGCCATTGAATTTAACTTCAATTATTTTAAATCTAAACTTCATAAAAACACCAAAGTTTTAGTAGTTATTAAAGCTTTTGGTTATGGTTGTGGTTCAATTGAAATTGCTAAATTTTTAGAATCTAAAGCAGATTATTATGCCGTTGCCTATTTAGACGAAGGTATAGCCTTAAGAAATGCCGGTATTAAAAAACCTATCATTATATTACATCCTCAAAAATACAATCTTCAAAAAATTGTTGAATACCAATTAGAACCCAATA
Source organism: Lutibacter sp. (assembly GCF_041562875.1). Taxonomy (GTDB): domain Bacteria; phylum Bacteroidota; class Bacteroidia; order Flavobacteriales; family Flavobacteriaceae; genus Lutibacter. Next base: position 2,082 of record NZ_JBFFOE010000141.1, read on the forward strand.
TTTATTCAATTAATTTACTAAAATCTTTTGTTGAAGACGCAAAACAATTAAAACTTCAAAATTATCCAATTCATTTAAAATTTAACACAGGTTTAAACAGATTAGGATTTTCTAATGATGATATTTTAGAAATATCATCAACAGTAAACAATCAAAAAGAACTATTTATAAAATCTATTTTTTCACATATTGCAGCAAGCGAAGATTTAGATGAGCGTGAATTTACTTTACAACAAATAAACACCTTTAATTCACTCTCTAATGAATTAATTAGCCAGCTAAATAACAATCCATTTAAACACATGTTAAATACTTCAGGAATACTGAATTATACTACTGAAGCTCAGTTTGATATGGTACGCTTAGGAATTGGATTATACGGTTTTGGGAATGAAGAAAAGGAAACCACCAACTTAAAAAATGTTGTTACTTTAAAATCAGTAATTTCTCAAATACACACTGTTGAAGAAGGTGAAACCGTTGGTTATAATAGAGCTTTTAAAGCAACTTCTACTGTGAAAACAGCTACCATACCAATTGGGTATGCTGATGGATTTTCAACACAATTTAGTAATGGTGTTGGTTATGTTTATATAAACAACCAAAAAGCAGCCATTATTGGGAATATTTGTATGGATATGATCATGGTAAATGTTTCTAATATTAATTGTAATGAAGGTGATGAAGTTTTAATTTATAAAAACCAACAACATATTGAAGCGTTGGCAAAAGCAATAAACACCATCCCTTATGAATTATTGACATCAATTTCACAGCGAGTTAAAAGAATTGTTAAATAATTGTTAATTTAGTATCTTGCCATGTCTAATTATTAAAAATAAAAAAAATGTTAAAAGAATTTAAAAATTTTATCATGACTGGTAATGTGATTGATTTTGCAGTTGCAGTTATAATGGCAGGAGCATTAGGTGCTGTAATCAAAGGTTTTGTAGATAATATTGCAATGCCATTTGTTGGTTATTTTGCCGGAGGATTTGATTTTGCTGACCTTCACATTGCTATGGACGGTAATGATTATGCAACTTTGGCAGCTGCTAAAGAAGCGGGAGGAGCGGTAATAGCTTACGGGGCCTGGATAAACACCATTATTAATTTATTAATTGTAGGTTTTGTAATGTTTATTATTGTTAAAGCATACAATAAAACTAAAAAACCTGTTGAGGTTGCACCAGAAGCACCAAAAGGACCTTCTCAAGAAGATTTATTAACTGAAATAAGAGATTTATTATCTAAAAAGTAAACCAAGCTTTATTATAATAAACCATTGTTGCCCAATAAAAGTAACTAATTAAGAAGCCATTTTTATGGCTTCTTTTTTTTAATCGTAATTTGGTTTTACAAAAGATAAAAAGCGATGAATAAGAGTCATTATTTCTTATTTGACATAATTGATTTTAAATATAAATTTTCAACTTTAGTTCTCGCCCATGGCGTTGTTCTTAAAAATTTAAGACAAGATTTTATGGTGGGATTGCTTTTAAAACAGTTTAAATTAATAGTTACTGCTAATTCTTCCCAACCATATGTAGCCACTAAATATTGCACAATTTCTGCCAACTTAATACCGTGTAGTGGACTGTTTGGGTGTTCTTGTTTTTTGTTTTCTTCCTCCATATGAAATACAAAAATAGATTTTTTTAATCAATCAAATTTTAATTTTAGATATAACTAGTTCACTATTTTCAGAACAAGTAATTTTAGCTATTGAAGATATCATATCTTTTATAACAAATAAATCGCCAGTTTTTAAATGTTGAAGATGATTCTTTATGTTTACATCTAATTTTCCACCAACAACATATATAAAAATCCAATCCCATTTATCTTCAAGTTCATAATTATTGTTTTTTCCCTCTATTAGTTTTAATAAATACAAGTCACTAGATGTATTTCCCATAGTCATTAAATTAAAATCGGTACATTTTCCAATAGATGATGTTTCCCAATTTCCCTCAAAAGAATCAATATCCCATTTTTTAAGTTGTTTTGAATAGTGATTTTTGTGATTAATTGTGATATTTCCTTCTAAAATCATTAATTTTCTTGAAACTCTTGGGAGTAAAGTAAAAGTAGATTCTTCTATTTCAACAGTGGCAGAACTCAACCTAAAATTGAAATTTTGTTGTTGGTAATTTGCTGTTGGCGGATAGATAAAAAGTTGCGTTGTTGTGCCGCCAGACCATGTATTTATTTTAAATTCTTCCGAAGAAATATGTGTAAATTTCATTAAATAAAATTTTATTTTCAAAGATACATTCTATTTATAATTCGAAAAAAAAGAATCGGTTTTAAGATAAATAAAAGAAACATATTTTTCTGTACCTTTATAAATTAGAATTAAATTATGATAAAAGATATAAAATTAGCCGTGCTTATTGACGGTGATAATATTCCTTCAAAATATATTAAAGAAATGATGGAGGAAATTGCAAAATATGGAACACCAACTATAAAGCGTATTTATGGAGATTGGACCAAGCCTCAATTAGGAAAATGGAAAACCATTTTACTTGAAAATGCAATTACTCCAATACAACAATATGGCTATACTGTTGGGAAAAACGCTACAGATTCAGCAATGATTATTGATGCAATGGATATTTTATATTCGGAAAAAGTAGATGGTTTTTGTTTGGTTTCTTCAGACAGTGATTTTACAAAATTAGCCACTAGACTTAGAGAAGAGGGTTTAGTAGTTTATGGAATTGGAGAAAAGAAAACTCCAAATCCTTTTATTGTTGCTTGTGATAAGTTTATTTATTTGGAAATTTTAGAAACTGAAGACGATAATCAGGATGGAATTAGAGCGCATAAAAAAGAAAGTTTAGATAAAATTACACCAAAAGTAATTCAGTTACTTAAAAATTCAGTTTCTGACGCTTCTGATGATGATGGCTGGGCGTTTATGGGCGATGTAGGTTCACTTCTTTTAAAGAAACAACCAAATTTTGATGCTCGTAACTTTGGATTCCAAAAGTTAACACCTTTATTTAAATCTTTAAAACAATTTGAAATTGAGCA
>NZ_JBFFOE010000142.1:0-5022 GCF_041562875.1 Lutibacter sp.
CCATAAATATAATTTTCATATTCAGCTTTTGTTTCATAGTCGTTTTTATCTAAATCAAGTTTCATACTTGTTAAAAAAGCCTGAATTAAATCGTCTGTGATTTTGTGTTTTTTAACTGTAAGCTGAAAACTATTTAAAATAGGATTTAAACTTATGTTAGCTGCGAAAGCCTTGTAATAGTCTTGTTCAAACTCATTCAATAATTTTTCTTTTTCATAACCGTGAAAAGAATCTACAATTTCATCGGCCAATCTAACAAAAGCATAAATACTATAAATATCTTCTCTAATTTTAGGAGCCAGCATTTTTACAGCTAATGAAAATGAAGTACTGTATTTTTTTGTAACCAATTTACTACAGGCAAATCCGGTTTGATCAAATAGCTGTTTCATATTTTTTTTTGATTGATTTATTTTTAGTAGTAGCATCTTTTATAACCATTTGTGACACAATTTTTCCTGAAATAATCGATGGTGGAACACCTGGTCCTGGAACGGTTAACTGCCCAGTGAAAAATAAATTTTTTACTTTATCACTTTTTATTTTTGGTCGTAAAAATGCAGTTTGTGTTAATGTGTTTGCCAATCCGTATGCATTTCCTTTGTATGAATTATAATCTGCTATAAAATCGTTTACACAATAAGACTTCTTAAAGAGAATTGAATCACTAACTTTTTGATTTGTCAATTTTTCTAATCGATCAATAATTTTCACAAAATAGCGCTCTCTAATTTCTGGAGTATCTTCAATTCCTGGAGCAATTGGGATTAAAAAAGTAGCAGCTTCTTTACCAATAGGGGCAAAACTATTATCGGTTACACTTGGGAAACTTGCGTAAAAAAGCGGCTCCTTTGGCCATTTAGGCTTATCATATATATCTATTGCATGCACATCAAAATCTGTATCGAAAAACAAGGTGTGATGTGAAATGTTTTTTAATTTTTTATTGAAGCCAACATAGAAAAGCAATGAAGAGGGCGCAAAAGTTTTGGCAGACCAATAGTTTTCAGAATACTTTCTGAATTTTTTGTCTAATAATGTTTCTGAATGATGATAATCTGCACCACTAATAACAAGATCAACTGTTAAAAATTCACCATTAACTTTAACTCCTGTAGCCTTACCATTTTCAACAACAATTTTTTCAACATTTTGATTTGTTTTTATGGTGACACCTAATTCAGTTGCTAATGATACAAAACCTTTAACAACCTCAAACATTCCACCTTTTGGATGCCAAGTTCCTAAACCAAAATCGGCATAATTCATAAAACTGTAAAAACTTGGTGTTTTGGAAGGTTTAGCACCTAAAAATAACACAGGAAACTCTAAAATTTGAATTAGCTTTTTACTTTTAATATTGGCTCTAACCTCAGTACTGATACTTTTAAAAAACTGATTTACATTTTTAATGGTATCAAAAGTGATTAATTCTGTTATAGAATTTCCTGGCTTGTAAACCATATTATTCACCGCAATCTCATAATTGAATTTCGCCGCTTTTAAAAATTTCTTTAAATAAACCGAGCTTCCTTTTTCTTCTTTTTCAAAAACAGCATAAATTTCTTCTAACCTATCTGAAATAGTTATAGAATTTAATACATCAAAATACACCTGATATGCGGGTGCTAATTTTTCTAAATCATAAAAATCGCTTGGTTTTTTATTGAAGTCTGCAAAGAATTTTTCAAAAACATCTGGCATCCAATACCACGTTGGACCAATATCAAATTTAAAACCATCTTTTTGAAGTAAACGCGCTCTTCCGCCTACACCTTCGTTTTTTTCAAGAATTGTAACATCATAACCTTCTTTTGCTAAATAGCACGAAGCTGATAATGATGAGAATCCTGAGCCTATTATAATTATTTTTTCTTTCATTTTGTTTAACAAATATACAATTATATTAAACAAAAACAAATTATTCAAAAAAAATTATAAAATATTTAACAATTCTAAAGGAGACTTAAACACTTTAATTTGAGAGAGATCAACTAAATTTTCATCTAATAAAGCCGTTTTAACACCTAAAACCCATAAAATATCGTTACTGTTTTTTAAGACTTTCGAATTAACTTCTTCCAAATAATGTTCAATAGATTCTTTTGAAGGCTCTACTGTTAAATAAGTAACAAAACATATGTTATCATACACTTTTTGAAGATCGCCTAAATTTTCAACAGGTACACTTTGTCCTAAATAAATAGAATTATGACCGTGGAATAACAACTCAAAATGCAAGTACAACAACCCCAGTTCATGTATTTCATTTAAAGGCAAATACAACACAAACTTTTGTGCCTCGCTTTTAGATTGTGATACCTGAAGTTTTTCAATATTGATATGAATTTTTTGCTTTATTAAATTGGTAATAAAATGTTCATGAGCTGGTGTTATTGAGTTTATCTGCCACAAAACACCAATTTCATTTAAAAAAGGCATGAATATTTTAGTAAAAATAATTCTAAAACTAAATTGCTGTATTAAGCTATTGTAGGTTTTGTTGAATAAACTTTCATCAAAATTTAACATAGCTAATTTCAAAGAATTTGTAGCCTGGTTTTCAAAACCATCTTTAAAAATCAATTCTTTAACTTGTTGCTCCAAACCTTTCTCAGACAAGGCTGCAATTTTTGATATTTTTAAACCGCTATTATTTAATAAGGATATATTCAATATTTTTTGCAAACTTTCCATATCATAATATCTTATGTTGGAATCAGTTCTATTTGGCTCAAATAAATTGTACCTTTTTTCCCAAATACGAATCGTATGCGCTTTAATTCCTGAAAAATTTTCAAGATCTTTAATGGTGAATTCTGTTTTTATATTGTTCAATGTATAAATATTTTAATTAAACAAATATAATATATTATTTTATATAAATAAAAAGTGCTTCAAAATTGAAGCACTTTTAAAGAAATCCGTTTAATAATAGTTGTTAAAACTAACTTTTAGCATTTAACAGCATAAAATCTGTAAGAACCATTGCAGCTAAAGCTTCAACAATTGGCACTGCTCTAGGCACTACACAAGGATCATGACGACCTTTTCCGTGCATTTCAACAATGTTGCCATCTTTATCAATAGTTTGTTGCGCTTGCATAATAGTTGCTACAGGTTTAAAAGCAACTCTAAAAAAAATATCCATTCCATTGCTTATCCCACCTTGAATTCCGCCTGAAAGATTTGTTTTGGTACTTCCATCAGCATTAAAAATATCGTTATGTTCACTTCCTTTCATTCTAGCACCACAAAATCCACTACCATATTCAAAACCTTTTACAGCATTAATAGTTAACATTGCTTTCCCTAATTGCGCATGTAATTTATCAAAAATAGGTTCGCCTAAACCAACAGGTACATTTTGAATAACGCAAGTTACAGTACCTCCAATAGTATCACCTTGTTTTTTAATTTCTTCAATACGTGCTATCATTTTTTCAGCAGAAGCTTTATCAGGGCAACGAACAATATTCTTTTCTATTTCACTAAAATCAACATCTTGATATGGTTTTTCCATAAAAATATTACCTACTGAAGAAGTAAAGGCATTAATTTTAATAGAAGGAATTACTTGTTTTGCAACTGCTCCACCAACAACCCAATTGGCTGTTTCACGTGCAGAAGTTCTTCCACCTCCTCTATAATCTCTATTCCCATATTTTTTATCATACGTATAATCTGCGTGAGAAGGACGGTATGAATCTTTTATATGTGAATAATCATTAGAACGTTGATGCACATTTTCTATAATAAATCCAATGGAAGCACCAGTTGTTTTTCCCTCAAAAATTCCAGATAAAAACCTTACCTCATCAGGCTCTTTACGCTGCGTTACAATTTTAGATTGACCAGGTTTTCTTCTATCTAATTCATTTTGAATCGCATTTAAATCAAGCGCAACTCCTGCTGGACAACCATCAATTATGCCTCCAATTGCTTCGCCATGAGATTCTCCAAAAGTTGTTAGTGTGTATATTTTTCCGAATGAATTAGCCATATAAATTATTTAGGATACAAATGTAAAAAAAGAATTTTATAGAATGTTGATATATTCTTTGAAATAAATTTAAAAAAACCAGAGTTTTATTGCCATTATAATAACCATCACAATTAAAAATTTACGTACCAAACCATCACCTTTATTCACTGACCATCTGCTCGCAAACCAACCTCCAACAGAATTTCCAACTGCCAATGTTAAACCTATTTGCCAATTAATTTTATCATTATAAGCAAATACAGCTACAGAAGCAACCGTATAGATTAAAACAACCATAACTTTAACTGCATTACTTTTTACTAATGAGAGATTATTTACTGAAGATAAAACTAATAAAATAATAAAACCAACCCCTGCCTGAATAAAACCACCATAAATTCCAACAAAGAAGAATAGCACACTACTAATCCACAAGTATTTACCAGATGTTTTTTCTACTACATTTAAAAGTGTTGTTTTAGGTTTAAAAACCATATAAAACACAATTACCACCATTATTATTGCGAGAATTTTATTGAAAATTTCTCCATTAATATCAACTGCTATTTGAGAACCAATTAAAGAACCAATTAAAGCTGATATTCCAAGATAAATACTAAAAGGAAAAGTGATTACTCCTTTACTTTTAAAACCCGCGGTTGTAAAAATATTTTGAAATAAAATGGCAATTCTATTGGTACCATTAGCCACATTTGGTGGTAATCCTAAGAAAATTAATATTGGTAAAGTTAACAAAGACCCCCCTCCTGCTAATGTATTTATAATTCCAGCAATAAAACCTATTAAAATTAAACCGCCTATTTCTACTATTGAATCCATATAATAAATTGAAAATCAAATGTACTTTAAAATATATTAAAATTATTCATAAAAAAAGAGTGAAAAAGTTTGAGCAAAACAAAAAAGGGTTTTATATTTGCCCTCGCTAAAGGAGAAATGGCAGAGTGGTCGAATGCGGCAGTCTTGAAAACTGTTGAGGGTCACACCTCCGGGGGTTCGAATCCCTCTTTCTCCGC
>NZ_JBFFOE010000143.1:0-4983 GCF_041562875.1 Lutibacter sp.
AAATATTATCAATTTGTTTTTACCCGATAAGCAATTGCGTAAACAAATTATGAAAATAAAAACAGATTCTACTCCTTTAGAAGAGCCTAAAAATCCTGATACTTGTAATTTATTTAACTTGTATAAATTATTAGCTTCTGACGAACAAATTGAAGCAATGAGAGCTAATTATGAAGGTGGTAATTATGGTTATGGAACTGCGAAACAAGCTTTTTATGAATTGTTAGTCGAAAAATTTTCTATTGAAAGAGAACGTTACAATTATTATATGAACAACCTTGAAGAAATTGATAAAGCACTAGCTATTGGGGCTGAAAAAGCCAAAGCTGTAGCTACAGGTGTTTTAAAACGAGTTAGAGAGAAGTTGGGGTATTAAAAAAAGAATATATATATATATATAAATTAAACCCGTTAATCTGAAATAAATTTAGATTAACGGGTTTTCTTATGTTTTTAAGATTTCTACCCTTCTAACTTTGAAGAAAGTTCAAACCAACGTTCTTCTTTTTTATCTATTTCAGAACTAATTTCTTGTAATTTTATAGATAACTCATTAATTTCTTCACCAGAAAGTGTGCTATCTAAGAACTTAGCTTCAATTTCACTTTTTTGAGTGTTTAAAGCTTCAATTTTACCATCAATAGCCTCAAATTCTTTTTTTTCTTTAAAAGAAAGTTTAACAACAGTTGTATTTTTTTCTCGGGTATCTTCTTTTTGAATGCTTACACTTTCTTCTTTAGGTTTTGAATCTTCATACACTCTATAATCTGAATAATTTCCAGGGAAATCTTCAATTATTCCATCACCTTGAAACACAAATAAATGGTCAACTATTTTATCCATAAAATAACGATCATGAGAAACCACTAATAAACAACCAGGAAAATCTAATAAAAAATCTTCTAATACATTTAAGGTAATAATATCTAAATCGTTCGTTGGCTCATCTAAAATTAAAAAGTTTGGGTTTTGAATTAAAACGGTACATAAATAGAGTCTTTTACGCTCGCCACCACTTAATTTTTCCACAAAATCGTATTGTCTTTTTCTGCTAAATAAAAATCGCTCAAGTAACTGAGCTGCTGAAAGACTTCTACCTTTAGTTAACGGAATTTGTTCACCATATTCTTTAATAATTTCAATAACTTTTTGACCTGGTTTTGGGTTAATTCCATCTTGTGTGTAATATCCAAATTTAATAGTTTCACCAACAGAAACTTTCCCAGAATCTACAGGGATTCCATCAGTAATAATGTTTAAAAATGTAGATTTCCCCGTTCCATTTTTTCCAATAATTCCAATACGTTCACCACGTAAAAAGTTATATTCAAATTTGTCTAAAATTTTTAAATCTCCAAATGATTTCGAAATTTTATGAAGTTCTAAAATTTTAGAACCCATACGTTCCATATTTATTTCTAATTGAACTCTATGATTGTCTCTTCGTTTATGGGCCTCTTCTTTTATTTTGTAAAAATCATCAATTCTAGATTTAGATTTGGTGGTTCGAGCCTTTGGCTGTCTACGCATCCAGTCTAATTCTTTGGTAAATAGATTTTTAGCTTTATCAACAGTTGCTTGTTCTGCAACAATACGTTCTTCTTTTTTTTCTAAATAGTAAGAATAATTGCCTTTGTACGTATAAAAACCACCGTTATCTAACTCAACAATTTCATTACAAACTCGTTCCAAAAAGTACCTATCATGCGTTACCATGAACAAGGTGATTTTTTCTTTTTTAAAGTAATTTTCTAACCATTCAATCATTTCTAAATCTAAATGATTGGTTGGTTCGTCTAAAATTAACAAATCGGGTTTATGAATAAGAATTACAGCTAAAGATAAACGTTTACGTTGCCCACCAGACAACGAACTTACTTTTTGAGATAAATCTTCTAATTTTAATTTGAATAAAATTTGTTTGTATTGTGTTTCAAAATCCCATGCATTTAGTCGTTCCATTTTTTCAAAAGCTTGTTGATATGCTTTTTCATCGGAAGGATTTTTTAATGCATTTTCGTATTCTTCAATAACTTTTAAAGTATCGTTATCTGAATTAAAAATAGTTTGTTCAACCGTTAAATCGTGATCTAAATCTTCTTCTTGAGATAAATATTCAATTTTTAATCCTTTTCTAGAAATTACTTGTCCAGTATCAGAGCTTGCAACACCCGCAAGTATGTTAAGAATTGAAGTTTTTCCAGCTCCATTTTTTGCAATAAAAGCAATTTTTTGGTCTTTATTTATTCCAAAGGAGATATCACTAAAAAGTTCAACTTCTCCAAATGCTTTTGATATGTTTTCAACTGACAGGTAATTCATTCATTATAAATTTTGGCAAAGCTACATAAAAAAACCCGAGAAGAAATTCTCGGGTTTTTAAAGTAAAAATGAAGTTAATAATTATTCTTTAATAAATTTAGTTATAATTGATTTTTGACCGTCGTTAACTTCTAATATGTAGACATCAGGTTTTAAATTAGAGACATCAATATTTTCTCTAAGTTCTTTTCCCGTTTTTACAATTTGCCCAAGTTTGTTTGTAATCTTATAACTTAAGGCTTTACTTTTGTTTAGTTTAACCTGAATAGATTTAGTTGTTGGGTTTGGATACACTTTTAAGTCCGCTACACTTTCATTTCCTAAATTTTCTGAAGGAATAGAGGTAAAAGATGAATTAAAATTAACTGCGGTGTTACTTATATTTACAGTATAATCTTCAACTTCCCCATACGAAAATGTTTCACAAGCTGTTTGAGCTGAATTATATTTCATAGAAACACGCATTCTAGTTTGACCTGTTAATGCTGATGTTGGAATTATAATATCAGCAGATAAATTCGCAGAACTAGAAGAAGACCCTGAAACAACTTTTTCAGTAGTATCAAATATTCCATTTTGGTCATAATCTATCCAAATAGCCCAAAATTCAGTATAAGCAGTACTTCTAAATCCAGCACTCATTAAAATTTGATTTGTACTTCCTTTAACAACAGTAGCTACTTTTGATGTGAAATCTGCATAACCTCCATTATTTCCAGTAGTATTTGTCATTCCACCAAAAGAAACATAGTCAATCCACTCGTAAGAAGAATTACTTCCTTTAGTTGTACAATAAGTAACTTGGTTATTTAATGTTGTAATAGTTGCAATATTACTCGCTACAGATATATTACCCACTAAATCTTTAGCTTTTACAGTAAAGCTATAAGAAGTTGCAGCTGTTAAAGCAGTAGCTTGATATGATGTACCTGTTACTGAAGCCAATAAACTAGCACCTTGATATACATTATAACTTGTAACAGCAACGTTATCTGTTGCTCCATTCCAAGATAAATCAACAGTACTATTAGTTGCATTACTAGCTGTTAATGTTGGAGCACTTGGCGCTTGTGTATCAGGTGCTACTGTAGTAACATTTACAACATTACTAGCAATAGAAATATTGCCAGCAGCATCTTTTGCTTTTACAGTGAAACTGTATGAAGTTCCAGCTGTTAAAGCAGTAACTTGGTACGAAGTTCCTGTAATAGAAGCCAATAAGCTAGCTCCTTGATATACTTCATAACCAGCAACAGCAACGTTATCTGTTGCTCCACTCCAAGATAAATCAACGCTAGTTTGAGTTTTGTTGCTTGAAACTAAAGTAGGTGCAATAGGTGCTTGTATATCAGGGGTAGCATCAACCAACACAACAGAATAATCTTCAACTTCACCATAAGAAAAGGCCTCACAAGCGGTTGGGACTGCATTATATTTCATAGAAATTCTCATTCTAGTTGAACCACTAACTGCTGAAGCAGGAACTGTAAAAGTACCACTAACAGGTGTAGTTTTTGAAGCAACTTTTGACCAAACTAACTCTCCAGCATCACTAAAATCTCCATTTTTATTGTAGTCAATCCAAACAGCATAACCTTCACTATATACTGTACCAGTCCAAGTAGGTGTAATTGTAATAGTAGCTACATCTCCTTTATTTAAATCGGTTGAAATAGCAGTGTGATTCGTATAACCACTCCCTGAAACAGTTGAATTATTAATAGTTCCTATTTGTACTCGTCCAATATATTCATCTGCAACACTATTTCCCTGAGATGTGCAATAGGCAACAGAAGTATTGCCATATTCACTTCCAACACCAACAGCATAAAAAGCATTTGTAGTTGCAATTACTTCAGGAGAGCCAACACCGTATAAATCTTCAGCAGATTGAATACCTGAAGTTCTCGCATCAGCATAAGTTGAGTTCGCAGATAAATAAACGCTTTCTAATCTAAAAGCTATTTGAGCTGCTTTATCAATTCCAATACCTGAAACACTGTATGAACTTCCAATATCATTGGAACCAGTTTTTCCTACAGATAAAATATAAAACCAATGATTTAAAACTCCCGAATTAGTATGTACACCACAATAATCATTTGTTTGAGTTGGTGTGCCACAATTTACATTAACCCAATTAGTTCCACCGTAAGTGTCAGGTTGTCCTTCATCTTTTGGGTTACTCATAGATCTTAATGCAACACTTGTTGTTCTTCTTTCAATATCTTCACCAATTAACCAAGTTGATTTTTCTGGAGCCGCATAAGCTTCAACAGCTGCTGCCCAAATATCTGAAAAAGCTTCATTCATAGCTCCTGACTCTTTTTGGTAAGCTAAATCGGCCGTATAAGTACAAATTGCATGTCCAATTTCATGTGCAGCTACATCTAATGAAGTAAGAATATCAAAATAACCGTTACCTACTGTTCCGTTTGAACTTCCATCTCCATACGTCATTCTAGAACCATCCCAAAAAGCATTATCATAAGCTGCATCATAGTGAACATAGCTATTAATTGCTGCTCCTGTGTTATTAAAACTATTTCTTCCATGCTTAGTTAACCAATAATCGTAAGTCATTTCAGCTCCCCAATGAGCATCTAATGCACCGTTATCTTTAGCAGCATTATCCCATTCTGCAGCTGTCCAATTATTATC
>NZ_JBFFOE010000144.1:0-4846 GCF_041562875.1 Lutibacter sp.
CCAGAAGCACCAATTGAAAGTTACGTTACTTTTAAAGTTGACGGAGCAGATGAAGCATTTAGCACTTGGCAAATGGAACTTACAGATAAAGACGGAACTGTACAAAATTTCGGTCCTTACACACAAGAAGAAGTGAGTATTTCTGGAAACACTATTTTAGGCGTAAGCCCTGAAGGAGATTACAACGTGAAAATGATTGGCACAAACAAAAATGGTGAAATTATTACAAAAGAATCTACTGTACACATTGTAGCTTGGACACCTTCTGAAGTTGAAGAAGGAATGAGATTCAGTATTATTTATGAATTTGATGATGCAAACGCAATTGCGATGTACGATAAATATCTTTCAGAAGTTGTGGCTCCTAAAATTCCAGCAAACGCAAAAGTGATCATACACGGTCATACTGATGTTATTGGTGAGGAAGCTTATAACCAAACATTGTCTGAAAAAAGAGCAAATGATGTTAAAACCACTTTGCAAAACAGTGTTTCAAAATTAGGCACCACTGGTGTTACATTTGAAGTAACTGGATTAGGAGAAAATGAAGATGCAGCGCCTTTTGGAAATACACTTCCTGAAGAAAGATCTTACAACCGTACCGTTATTATTGATGTAGTACCTCAAAAATAAATTCTGTAATTTATTACATGGATTGTTTGAAATGAAAAGGATAGGATTTAAACCCTATCCTTTTTTTAATTCCTATTTTTACAACTATTATAGAATTAAATTTATGCAACTTAAAATTCAAAATTACATTAAACAATTTCTTAAATACTTCGCTGTATTTATAACTACCGTAATCTTATTGATAGGATTGTTGTTTTTACTGGTGTATTTTGGTGTTTTTGGATCTTTACCTGATAAAAATGTTTTAGCATCCATCAGTAATGAAGAAGCATCACAAGTAATTTCTTCTGACAATATTTTAATAGGAAAATTCTTTGCAGAAAACCGAACGAATATTCTTTGGGAAGAAATTCCAGAACATCTTAAAAACGCATTGGTTGCGACAGAAGACAAGCGTTTTTATACCCACAAAGGTTATGACACCCAAAGTTATTTTCGTGTATTTGTAAAAAGTATACTGTTTCGTAACACAAATACTGGCGGTGGAAGTACCCTAACACAACAATTAGTTAAAAATCTTTATGGTCGTAATAATTACGGGATTCTAAGTATTCCTGTTAACAAAATAAAAGAAGTAATTATTGCATCCAAAATTGAAGCTATTTATACCAAAGAAGAACTCTTACTGTTGTACCTCAACTCTGTACCTTTTGGAGAAAATGTTTATGGAGTAGAAGCAGCATCACGCCGATATTTTAACAAAACAGCCAGTCAATTAAAAATCGAAGAATCTGCTGTGTTGGTAGGTTTATTAAAAGCTAACACTTATTTCAATCCTAGGCTAAATCCCAAAAATTCCATTGAGCGTCGAAATTTAATTTTGAATTTGATGGAAAAACAACATTATTTATCTTCCAAAGTAACTGATAGTTTACAAAAATTACCACTCCAACTAAATTATGAAAACGTTAATTTAAAAGCTACGGCAGGCTACTTTGTTTATCAGGTAAAAAAGAAAACGTTGGAGCTGTTGGAAACTGTCAAAACTACTACTGGCAAAGAATATAACCTAGAAAAAGATGGGCTGAAAATATATACTACGCTAAATATGCAAGTTCAGGAGTTGGCTTCTGATGCTATTAAAAAGCAGCTTACCAATATGCAGCAACTACTGGATAAAGAACTTGAAAACCGTCAATTTAAAAAACAATGGTACACAAAACAAAAGCAGCAAAGTAAGGAGAAGGACTTGCAAAAAAGAAATGTTGAGGTGCTGGATTGGGAAGGTATGCAAACCAAAAATATTAGTAAGCTAGACAGTTTATGGCATTATTATAAGATGTTAAATGCTGCAGTACTAATTACCAATCCTAAAAATGGAGCAGTCATTAGCTGGGTTGGAGGTAATCATTTTAGAACACTTCCTTTTGATATGGTGCTTTCGCATAGGCAAATAGCTTCAACTTTTAAAACTGTTTTATATGCCACAGCGCTTGAAAATGGTTTTACACCTTGTACATATCTTGAAAATGAAGAAAAAATATATTCGGAATTTGAAGATTGGGAGCCAAAAAACTTTGACCATGCGTCTACGCCAGATAATAACGTTGCTTTGTGGTATTCGTTAGCCCATTCTATGAATCTTCCAACAGTTGATTTATACTTTAAATTGGGTAGAGAAAACCTTCTTAATACTTGTAAAAAGCTAAACTTTCCATTAACAAAAACTAATGCGCCATCAATTGCCCTTGGTACGCTCGACTTATCCCTTTATGAGATTGTAAAAGCTTATGGTGCTTTCGCTAACGAGGGTCAAACTAATGAACTGTTAATGATTGATAAAATTACCGATGCTAAGGGTAACATCTTGTATATTGCAGATACTCCAGAACCGAAAGATGTTTTTAGTATTGAAACCAGTCAGATGATAACAGCCATTTTACAACAAGCAATTAATCAAGGAACAGGAACTAGAATACGCAATAAATATGGAATTAAAGCAGAACTTGCTGGTAAAACAGGAACCGCTCAAAACTATTCTGATGCTTGGTTTATTGCATATACTCCTGATTTAGTGCTAGGCACATGGGTAGGTGCCAGTACACCTGATGTTCACTTTTACAGTGGTAAGGGTTCAGGATCATCTTTGGCATTGCCAATTGTTGCCCAAGTGCTAAAAGGAATTGAAAAGAATAATGCATTAAGAAAAAGATATCTCACTTCATTTGCATTTCCCGATGCTGATTATTCCTTTATGGAATGTGAACCTTATAGAGAAACAGGTATTGAAGGTTTTTTCAATAGATTGTTTGATAATAACACAAAGAAGGATGTGAACGAAGATGAAAAGGATAAGCAGCCAGCAAAAAAATCATTCTTTGAAAAGCTCTTCAAAAGAAATTAATAACTGCAATTAAAAGTTTTAAATTTTATCGATGAAGGCCACGCAGGCAAGTCAAAAAAATAAATTCTTAAAGCTATGAAGAATTCATGCTTTTCAATATAATCTGTGTTTTAAATAAAAACTCAATATGGTTTTAGCCTATAATTTTTCTATTAAATTATGTGTGAATTATGTAAATTTTAATAAAAAATATGTAACTTTATAAGGCACACTATGTTGCATATTTACACATAACTAAATTACAATTTTTAAACAGCAACAAAATGAAAAAAACAAGACTTTATTTAATGATAATGATGTTATCATTAGGTGCATTTACAACAGTAAACGCTTCTGAAAAAAATCCTGCAAAAACTACTACGGAAATCCCTGCAGAAATTCAAGTGATGCTTAATCGTTTAGAAGAAATAAAAGACATGGATAAATCAGAAATGGAGCGTTCTGAGAAAAAAGCGCTACGAAAAGAAGTTCGTGCAATTAAAGCAGATATAAGATCTTCTGGAAACGGTGTTTATATTTCAGCTGGCGCCATTATTATTATTTTACTTTTAATCATTATACTTTAATAATTCATTGATTTGTCATCAATTTAAAATGACTAAAACAGTATTAAATTCTTTAACTTGTTATAGAATATTATTTGAATAAAAAAAGGACACGGAAAAACCACCTGTCCTTTTTTTATTTCATATTTTTTTGAAAAAAGTGCTGTTGCTGAAAATTGAATTTGGTTGCAAAATAATTCAATCTATAACCCCAAATTAAATCTTAACAACAACTTATGATTGCTCTCTACAGCAATTTCAGATAAAATTATTACCTTAATTGCAAACTAAAAAAACAATAAATATTTACAGATGAAACGAGCATTACAAATTTTGACACACAAAGGAATGATTAATGGCGAACAGCATCTGTTACCGCTAAAAAATAAAATTTAAACAGATGAAATACAACATAAAAATAAACAGCATAAAAACTGTTGATGAAATAAAGGATTACTGGACCACCGAAGATTATATCCAATTGTTGGAGAAATTTAATTTTCCCGATGCTGGAACTTCCAAAAAAGATACTTTACATGAATTATTATTAATGGCAATTACCGATTTTGAGCCCAAAGAAGCTGCTGTGATTTTGTTGGATTATAAATTAAGTAATTATTTATCCGAAGGGCAAATTGATCAGATTTCAAATGATATGCTTATTGATACTGTATGTGAAGAATATCCTGAAATAGAACTTCAATATGCATTGTTTAATTGCAATCAGCTACTTTATAAAGCATTCAACGGAACATTTCCAAGCGCAAATGCTACATTAATTGATTGTTCCATTAAACCACTTAATGCAAATTCCGATGTTATAATTACAAAAGAAATTTTGCTAAAATTATTTAGCAATGGCCTTTCTGATAGAAATATTTTGAAAAGATTGTTTGGGACACAGATGGAAGGAAATGCAGATTTCCAAGAAGCTGAAGGCATTGTTTGGGAATTAAAAACAAACGACAATATTAATTTTAAAATTGCAACTTCAGAAAACCTCATAAAAGATGCAGATTTCCCTTCTCTTGAATTTGAAGGAGATTATGAAGTTCCTGTTGATAATGATTAAATAATAAAATTTAAAATGATTTTTAAAGCTTCTGAAAATTTCAGAAGCTTTTTTGATTACTTCTTTAAATAAAAAAATCAGAGCATTCAGCAGACTGCTTTTTATTATTTTACATGTACTTTGTAAGAAATTTAAAAAATTCATTTTTTAAGTCACCATAAATATGGCGTTGAACTTCCATTTTATTTCTACATTCTATGTGTTTTTTAACAAGCATCGTATCTAATATTTCTTCCCCTTTTTTACTATGAG
>NZ_JBFFOE010000145.1:0-4733 GCF_041562875.1 Lutibacter sp.
CCTATTCCACCTTTCTTATTAAATCGTTGATGAAAATCGGATTTAGCTGGCATTGGATTGGAAATGCTAAAGTAAAGAAAATCTTCTTGAACTTTGAAGTCAATATCAATTCTTATTTTTCCAAGATTTTTATTGGCACCATGTTTAAAGGCATTCTCAACAAAAGAAAGTAATAAAATTGGAGCAATTTTTTTATCTAAAATTTCGCCAGATATGCTCATATTTACTTCTAATTGGTCATCAAACCTCAATCGTTCAAGATCTAAATAATTCTGAATGCATAATATTTCTTTTTCTAAACTTTGTCTTTTATTTTTAGTTTCATATAATAAATAGCGCATTAACTCAGATAATTTAAGAATTATCTTAGGAGTTTTGGGAGAATTTGATAGTGAAAGAGAATAAATATTATTTAGAGTATTAAAAAAGAAATGAGGAGAAACTTGAGTTCTTAAAAACAGGAGTTCAGTTTCTAATTGGACTTTCTCAAGATCTGTCAACCTCTTATGTTCCTTTAGCCAGTCCATTGTAATTTTAATAGAAGTTACAAACGTAATAACATACAACTCTCCAATCATCATATCAATAGAATAGTTTAATGTTAATTTATCTATTTCATGTCCTTCTGGCCAAACATTCCCATTTTCAAGATAATATGTTAGGTTAAATTTTACTAAAAGCATTAAAAAAAGAGCTAGCAGTAACATTCCTAAATAAGTTAAGTACTTTTTTTGAAAAATAAATTTGGGCATTAATACATAGACATTTAAATAACCCAATGTCATATGAATTGGAAATCCAATAAGATTGGTTCTTAGTGAATAACCGTAGTCTTCAAAATAATTTCCCCAGCGTAAAGTATTTAATAGAAAATAAATAGACCAAAAAATAATGTGATGCTTCAAAGTGATTTCTTTACCAGCATTTATTCTTATACTTTCAACTTTTTTATTAAAGAGCATTGTATAGTTGTTTTTATGTTCGACGTTGTTTAGATGCTATACGTCTAATTTTTTTTTTGGTTGCGCTAAATTAAATAATATTTATAATTAAATTAATGAATTAATGAATTACTAAATAATTTTTTAAAATTATAGTTACAATTAAAAATTATGAAATATATAAATATAACATGTTTAATAGCAACTTTTTTAGTGCTTAATGCATGTAATAAAGTTGAAAAACGAATTAAAAATAAGGATTATTCATTAACTAAGTATGTAGATCCTTTTATTGGGACAGGCGGTCATGGACATACGTATCCAGGAGCTACAGTTCCTTTTGGAATGTTACAAGTGAGTCCTGATAATGGTATTTCTAATTGGGATTGGTGTTCTGGTTATCATAATTCTGATTCAGTTACAATAGGTTTTAGTCATTTGCACTTAAGTGGTACGGGTATTGGAGATTTAACAGATATTAGATTTATGCCGGTTAATAAGGAAGTAGATTTAACTGCCGAAATTAAATCAAGAGATGATGTGCCTTATAAGTCTGCTTACTCACATTTAAATGAAGAAGCCAGTCCAGGTTATTATAATCTAGATTTAAAAGATTTTAATATTAAAGTAGAATTAACTTCTAGTTTAAGGGCAGCAAACCATAAATATACTTTTAAGGAAAACGATACTCAATCTGTAGTAGTTGATCTTGGTTATGCAATAAACTGGGATAAGGCTTTGGCCTCAGGTATAAAAATAACAGATGAGAATACCATTTCAGGGTTTAGATTTAGCACAGGATGGGCAAAAAATCAAAAGGTGTTTTTTATTGCAAAGTTTTCAAAACCAATTTTAACGTATAACTTAGTAAAAGATGGAAATTATGTAGAGGAAAATTCAGTTGAAGGAGAGAAAACATTTGCTCAATTATTTTTTGATGAAAAAAGTGGGGAAGAAGTTCAGATTAAAGTAAGTTTATCTTCGGTGAGTATTGAAAATGCCCTTGAAAATTTGAATAGTTCAGGAAGTGATTTTAATTTTGATTCTGTTAAAACAAACGCTGAATCAAACTGGGAATTAAATTTATCTAACATTCAAGTTGAAAGTTCAAATGAAGATTTAAAAACCATATTTTATACTGCGTTGTATCATACGCAAATTGCTCCAGTAACTTTTAGTGATGCAAATGGAGAATTTAGAAAAGAAAATGATGAGATAGAAAAAGCTACAGATTTTATAGCATATTCTACATTATCATTATGGGATACATTTAGAGCAGAACAACCTTTATTATCAATTCTGCAACCAGAAAAAGTTGCAGATATCATTAACTCAATGTTATCTTATTTTGAGACAAAAAGGGTTTTGCCAGTTTGGACTTTATACGGTAACGAAACCAATACTATGACTGGGTACCATTCCATTCCAGTAATTGCTGAAGCCTATATGAAGGGGATTGAAGGGTTTGACATAAATAAAGCCTATGACGCTATGAAAACCACAATGATGCAAGATGAAAGAGGCTTAAATCATTATAAAAAATATGGGTATATACCTCATAATTTATTGGATGAATCTGTTACTATTACACTTGAATTTGCCTATAACGATTGGTGTGTTGCTCAAATTGCAAAAGAATTAGGCAAGGAGGAAGATTATAAATATTTCATAAATCGTTCAAAAGCATACGAGTATTTGTTTGATGCTGAAACTGGTTTTATGAGAGGTAAAAATGAAGCTGGAACTGCATGGAAAGAGCCTTTTGATCCAAAATATTCGGCCCATAGAGTTGGAGCAGAATATACAGAAGGAAACGCTTGGCAACATAGTTGGTTTGTATTACACGATGTTGAAAACCTGATTAAAATGCACGGAGGAGAAGATAATTTTACAGATAAATTAGAACAATTATTTACAGAGTCTTCTGAAATAACAGGAGATGATGTATCGGCAGATATTTCTGGTTTAATTGGTCAATATGCGCATGGTAATGAACCAAGTCATCATATTGCATATATGTATAATTTTGCCAACAAGCCATGGAAAACGCAATATTGGGTTCGTGAAATCTTAAAAACACAATACAATATAAGTCCAGAAGGTTTGAGTGGAAATGAGGATTGTGGGCAAATGTCGGCTTGGTATGTATTTAGCTCTTTAGGTTTGTATCCATTTAGCCCAGCATCGGGAGAATATCAAATTGGGAGTCCCATTTTTGAAAAATCAACTATAAAAGTTTCTGAAACAGCTTCGTTTTCAATCATTGCAGAAAATGTGTCTGATTCCAATATTTATATTCAGTCGGGAACTTTAAATGGTGAAGACTTTAATAGAACAAGCATATCACATAAAGAATTAATGTTAGGAGGTACACTCCAATTTAAAATGGGAAGTACACCTAACAAAGAATGGGGAATTAAAAAATAATAAAAAATAGCGAATGAATATAATTGACGCATCAATAATTGTAGTATATATTTTACTAACATTATTTGTAGGAATTTGGGTTTCAAAAAAAGCTTCAAAAGGCCTGAAATCTTATTTTTTGGGAGGAAACGATATAAAGTGGTATTTCTTAGGGTTAAGCAATGGTTCAGGAATGTTTGATGTTTCTGGAACTGCTTGGATGGTAGGAATTCTATTTTTATATGGAGTAAAAAGCTTCATGTTTATGTGGATGTGGCCGATTTTTAACCAAATCTTCATAATGATGTTTTTAGCTGTTTGGATAAGAAGATCAAATATAATGACGGGTTCAGAATGGATTTTAACTCGGTTTGGAGATGATAAAGCGGGAAGAGCATCACATATTATAGTTGCTATTTTTGCTATTATAGCTACTATTGGTTTTATTGCTTATTTCTTTGAAGGTGTAGGGAAATTCATGACAATTATACTTCCTTGGGATCTAACATTAATGTTTAATGAACGTGTTTTATTAACATCAGATCAGAGTTATGCTCTATCAATTATATTCTTAACAACGCTTTACACAATAAAAGGAGGAATGTTTTCAGTTGTAGCTACCGAAGTACTTCAATATGGAATAATGGTAGTTGCAGGTATTTTAGTTGCTGTCTATGCATTTATAGCCGTATCAGATGTTGAAATAAATAATGCTCTTTCAACAGAATGGAATAATCTTTTGTTTGGATGGGAAATTAAAGGTTCTTGGAACGAAAAATATGAGGCTTTTAATGGACTTATAGATACTCAAGGATATAAAATGTTTGGAGCTTTTATTGGAATGTCTTTATTTAAAGGTTTTTTTGCTAGTATAGCAGGTCCAACGCCAAGTTACGATATGCAGAGAATATTATCAACAAGGTCAGTTAAAGAAGCGGCATATATGTCTGGCTTCACCAATTTAGTACTTTTTATTCCACGTTATTTACTTATTGGAGGTATTGTTGTATTAGGATTGGTTTATTTAGCTCCTGAAATGGCATCTTCATCAACTTTAAGTCTTAATGATTTAGAAGTTATTTTACCTAAAGTAATTAATAATCATGTGCCTGTAGGGATAAAAGGGTTGTTGTTGGCAGGTTTGCTAGCTGCATTTATGTCTACTTTTTCTGCATTTGTAAATTCCGGGCCAGCTTATATTGTAAATGATATTTATAAAAAATATTTTAAACCAAATGAGAGCAGTAAACACTACATAAAAGCAAGTCATATAGCATCTTTCGCAGTTGTTATTTTAGGAGTAATAATGGGCTTTTTTGCAGATTCTATAAACTCTATTACACTTTGGATTACCAGTGCACTTTATGGAGGCTATGTAGCTGCTAA
>NZ_JBFFOE010000146.1:0-4731 GCF_041562875.1 Lutibacter sp.
CCTAATAAATATAGAGGTACTCCATTTGAAATAACTCTGTCTACATCTTCATTGGCTGTTATTACTTCATAAACTGAATTTTTAGTATTAAAAATACCATTATCAACCAGATTAACGCCTATACTTTCTATTTCCTTTTCACAAGAAATTATTGTAAAAAATACTATTGAGAATAGCCCTAAGTATTTTAATACTTTTACAACTTTAGTTGTCATATGTAATTTTTGATTTTTGATGATTAAACTATAAAATTTTGTTCAAATAAAATTCAGTATAAGCAGTATCAAATTCACTTACATGAAAATAATCTAACACAGGCTTATCAGTTGTTTTTAAAAATTCTTCTAACTCAGCTGGTAATTCTTCACTTCCTTTAATAATACCATCAGAGTTTTCAATGGCATTAATTAAAATATTTGTATAGTTTGGATTGGAAATTGTTTTAATTTTTGATTCATCAATAGTATCGAACTTAATTTTCTTAGAAAAATCTTTACTTAATGTCCCTTCAAAACCATTATTATAAAGGGATGTTACTATTTTACTACCATTAAATAATGCATCATCTTTATAATATTCCTTAATATATAATGGTAAAAGAGAAGCCATCCACCCGTGAACATGAATAATATCTGGCGCCCAATTTAATTTTTTTACAGTTTCTACTACACCTTTTGCAAAAAATATAGCCCTTTCATCGTTGTCTTCAAACAAGTTATTATCTTCATCTGTGTATAATGCTTTTCTTTTAAAATACTCTTCATTATCAATAAAATAAACTTGCATTCTTTCTTTTGGTATTGAAGCAACTTTAATTATTAACGGCATATCCATGTCATTAATCACTAAATTCATACCTGATAAACGGATTACTTCATGCAATTGATGCCTTCTTTCATTAATTAAACCGAAGCGAGGCATAAAAATTCGGGTTTGCCCACCTTTACCATGAACCATTTTTGCAGTTTCAAATGCTGTTGTTGACAATTCGTTTTCTGGCAAATATGGCACTACTTCTGAAGAAACAACCAATACTCTCTTATCTTTCATAAACCAACTCTATATTTAAAGAATATGCAAAATTACGAAAATTAATGTAGAATTAAGCTTGAAAAATGTAAGTTTGCACGCTTTTAACGTTTATTTACAATACAGTAACACATCAATATGTTAGTTTTTGCTAAAATAAAATCGGTTCAACAAAAAATTAAGTCATTAAAAAAAGGAACTTCTATTGGCTTTGTACCTACTATGGGAGCACTTCACAAAGGCCATTTGTCGCTTATTGAACAAGCTAAAAAAGAAAATGACATTGTGGTTGTAAGTATTTTTATAAACCCAACTCAGTTTAATAAACAAGAAGACTTAGTAAATTACCCAAAAACTATTGATAGTGATTTATCGCTTTTAAAATCAGTATATTGCGATATAGTTTTTACACCATCTGCTGAAGAAATCTACAACAATAACATTATCTCTCAATTATTTAATTTTGATGGTTTAGAGCATCAAATGGAAGGAAAATTTAGAGATGGGCATTTTGATGGAGTTGGAACCATTGTTAAACGATTGTTTGAAATTGTAACTCCTACAAAATCTTATTTTGGGGAAAAAGATTTTCAGCAATTGCAAATTATTAGAAAAATGGTTGAAAAAAACCAAATTCACACCAAAATTATTGGATGTGAAATTTATAGAGAAGATGATGGTTTAGCTATGAGTTCTAGGAATAGCAGACTGACAAAAGAGCACAGAGCAATTGCACCTTTTATTTATAAAACTCTAAAAAAAGCAAAAAAAGAATTTGGTATAAAAAATGCTCAAGAAGTTATATCTTGGGTTGAAAATGAGTTTAAAAAACAACCATTATTAGAGCTAGAATATTTTGAAATTGCTGATGAAGAAACCCTTCATCCAATAAAAAATAAAGACCCAAAGCAAAAATACAGAGCTTTTATAGCTGTTTTTGCTGGTAAAATTAGACTTATAGATAATATAAGTTTGTAAAATAAGAATAGATTAACACAAAATTATTAATTTTGCACTATGCAAATACAAGTAGTAAAATCAAAAATCCATAGAGTTAAAGTCACAGGAGCTGACTTACAATATATTGGAAGTGTGACTATTGACGAGAATTTAATGGACGCATCAAATATTATTCAAGGAGAAAAAGTTCAAATTGTAAACATTAACAATGGTGAACGTCTTGAAACTTATGCTATTCCTGGACCAAGAAACAGTGGAGAAATTACATTAAACGGGCCAGCCGCTCGTAAAGTAGCAAAAGGAGATATTGTTATTATTATTTCTTACGGAATCATGGACTTTGAAGAAGCGAAGTCTTTTAAACCTACACTCATTTTTCCGAATGAAAGTGACAATTCACTAACCTAAATTGATCAAAAAACTAAAAAAGATAAGTTTTATAACACTTCCAATCGCATTGGGAGTGTTTTTAATTTGGTATTCACTATCCAAGCTAACAAACAATGATATACAATCTATAGAGGCATCATTTAGAACGGCAAATTATTGGTGGGTTGCTTTATCATTATTTTTTGGTGCTTTAAGTCATTTATCACGCGCTTATCGCTGGCAATTTTTATTAGAACCTTTAGGTTATAAACCTAGATTAGCTAATAGTATTATGGCAGTTTTAATTGCTTATTTATTAAATTTAGTGATTCCTAGATCAGGTGAAATTGCGCGAGCAGCTAGCATAAATAAATATGAAAATATTCCATTTAAGAAAGCCTTTGGAACTATTGTTGCTGAACGGGTAGCAGATGTAATTATGCTATTAAGCATTATTGGAGTCGCTTTTTTTCTGCAAACTAAATTAATCAGTAGCTATATTTTTAAAGACGAAGGAGAAAGTAGTATCTATTCAAAAATTCTAATTTTTGGTGTATTTCCATTAATTATTTTTCTAATTTATCGATTTTTAAAAAAATCTAAAAATCTTATAATTGTAAAAATTGTAGCATTTATTAATGATTTATTAGACGGTGTAAAAAGTATTTTCAAAATGAAGAAAAAGTGGGAGTTTATTTTTCACACCATTTTTATTTGGATCATGTATGTGTTAATGTTTTATGCTGTAACATTTGCATTACCAGAAACTACCAATCTTCCTTTTGCAGCCATTATTGTTGGTTTTGTAGTTGGCGGTTTAAGTATGGCGTTAACAAATGGAGGTTTAGGTACTTATCCGGTTTTTGTAGCAAGTGCACTTATTTTATACAATGTAGATGATAATCCGGCTCGTGCTTTTGGTTGGATTATGTGGACAGCACAAACTATAATGGTAATTGTTTTTGGTGGTTTATCCTTTTTATTACTTCCAATCTATAATAAATACCAAAAATAACTAAGAATTCTTCCTATATTTACTTCTTTCAACTTACTTAAAAATGGCTAAAACCAATACAACTTTTTTCTGTCAAAATTGTGGAACGCAATATGCAAAATGGCTAGGGCAATGTAAATCTTGCAACGAATGGAATACCATAGTTGAAGAAATTATTCAAAAAGAAGAAAAAAGAAATTGGAAACAAACTTCTGAAGCAAAAAAAGCCAATAAAGCATTAAAAATTAATGAAATATCCTTAGATAAAGAAGATAGAATTTCAACCAATAACAATGAATTTAATAGAGTTTTAGGTGGTGGTTTAGTAAAAGGATCTATGCTGTTATTGGGAGGAGAACCTGGCATTGGTAAATCTACCTTATTATTACAAATTGCATTAACAATACCTAAAAAAGTATTGTATGTTTCAGGCGAAGAAAGCCAATCTCAAATAAAAATGCGCGCTGAACGCTTACAAATTACAAATACAAACTGCTTAATTTTAACTGAAACAAATACCCAAAATATTTTTAAAGCTATTGAAGAAATAAACCCTGATGTTGTTGTTATAGATTCAATTCAAACATTACATACTGAACACATTGAGGCATCTCCTGGTTCTATATCACAAATTAGAGAAACTACTGCCGAACTTATAAAATTTGCTAAAGAAACAGCAACTCCTGTTGTTTTAATTGGGCACATTACTAAAGATGGTACCATTGCTGGACCTAAAATATTAGAACATATGGTTGATGTTGTTTTGCAATTTGAAGGCGATAGAAATCATACCTATAGAATATTACGCGCAAATAAAAACCGTTTTGGTTCTACTGCTGAGCTTGGCATTTATGAAATGCAAAATATTGGTTTAAGAGAGGTTGACAACCCTTCTGAAATTTTAATTTCTCAAAAAGAAGGTGATTTAAGCGGCACAGCCATTGCAGCTACTTTAGAAGGTGTTAGACCGTTAATGATTGAAGTCCAAGCTTTGGTAAGTACTGCCGTTTACGGGACTCCTCAACGCTCATCTACAGGTTATGACACCAAACGTTTAAATATGCTTTTAGCAGTTTTAGAAAAAAGAGCTGGTTTCAGACTTGGCGCAAAAGATGTATTTCTGAATATTGCAGGAGGTATAAAAGTTGACGATCCAGCAATTGATTTAGCCGTAATAAGTGCTATTTTATCATCAAATGAAGATGTTGCAATTCCTCAAGATTTTTGTTTTGCAGCTGAAATAGGTTTGGCTGGTGAAATTCGCCCAGTAAACCGAGTAGAACAACGTATTTTAGAAGCTGAAAAACTAGGATTTCATAAAATATTTATCTCAAAATTTAATAAAATAAGTAAAATAAATCACAACATTAAAGTGATTA
>NZ_JBFFOE010000147.1:0-4687 GCF_041562875.1 Lutibacter sp.
AAAGCGCTCCATACTTTGTTTAAGTCCTTGAGAAATAGCGTCAATTAACCTAATGTTTGAAGTTTTAGTTGAATGTTTTACTTCTATATAATTTACATGCTCATAAACATCGGCTAATTCATTTTCAATTGATGAAGAAGTTTCTTCTTCATCAAAAGCAATTTTTAAATGTTCGTTAATTTCTAAAACAATTTCTTGCTTCATTAAAACCTCCATTTCTTCAGTAAGTATTTTTTCCTTTCTTAAAAAATTTTGATAATTAGTTACAGGATCGTTAAAAGCCCATTTCTCCAATAATTCAGTAGGAACATATTTATTGCCACTAGCCTCTTCATGTCCACGCATTCTAAAGGTTTTAAACTCTAATAATACTGGACGAGGGTTTTCTCTAACACTTTTTGCAATTTCACTTACTTTTGAATGAACTTCTAAAATATTATTTCCATCAATAATATGGCTCTCCATTCCATAACCAATACCTTTATCGGCAATGTTTTCACATTTAAATTGTTGACTAGAAGGTGTTGAAAGCCCATAACCATTATTTTCAACAATAAAAAGAACAGGTAAATTCCATACTGCAGCTACGTTTAATGCTTCATGAAAATCACCTTCACTTGTACCACCATCTCCAGAGAAAACGGTTGTAACTTTTGCTTCCTTATTTAATAAATCACCTAAAGCTATTCCATTTGCAACCCCTAATTGCGGTCCTAAATGAGAAATCATTCCTACTATTTTGTATTCTTTAGTTCCAAAATGAAATGAACGATCTCTACCTTTTGTAAAACCTCCTTTTTTACCTTGCCATTGAGAAAAAAGTTTATATAAAGGAATATTTCTTGAAGTAAATACACCTAAATTTCTGTGCATTGGTAAAATATATTCATCAAAGTTCATAGCATTCGTAACGCCTACAGCAATTGCTTCTTGTCCAATTCCTGAAAACCATTTCGAAATTTTGCCTTGCCTCAAAAGAATTAACATCTTTTCCTCAATTAAGCGAGGTTTTAGAATTAATTTATACAATGCAATTAATTCTTTGTTCGCGTACTCTTTTCGGTTAAAAATTATTGATCCTACAGAAGTATTGATAGTTCTCATTAAGAAAAATTATAATTTCAAATGCAATATTAAATGTGAAAATAAAAAAAATACCTTATCAAAATTCATGATAAGGTATTTTTTATAAGATTTTTTTACTAAAGTTCTCTGAAAATTGAATGCATTAAACGAGTTTTATCGTTAATACTTTCTTCTAATGAAATCATAGTTTCTGTTCTAGAAACACCATCAATATCATCTATCTCAAATATTATTTCTTTTGCATGAGTTGTGTCTTTCGCTCTAATTTTACAAAAAATATTATATTTCCCAGCAGTAATATAAGCTATTGTAATATTTGGAATTAATGCTAACTCTTTAACAACTTGCTTTGTTTTAGATGTTTTATCTAAATAAATACCCACATGTGATATAAATGAATATCCCATCTTTTCGTAATCTAAAGTAAGTGTAGATCCTTTTATAATTCCCTCGTCTTCCATTTTCTTCACTCTTACATGAATAGTACCAGCAGATACAACTAATTTTTTAGCAATATCAGTAAATGGTGTTCTAGCATTTTCAATAAGAATATCTAATATTTGATGATCAATCTCATCGAGTATAAATTTTTTCATGATTTGTTTTTATTAAATAAAATATAATGTACAAATTTATTAAAAAAAAACTAGTATTCCGTGGATTATTTACGAATTTGACAATTTTAATTCATTATAATCTAAATTTTCTGCATTTATTAAGTTGTAAGTGTAAAAATTTGATAATTCACCACTCGTTTCAATACACTTATATTTAATAAGTTTATTATTTTTAACTTTAAATTTATACTGAATACCAACGTCTTCAATATGAATTACATTATTTTTAACAACTTTTAGGTCTTTATAAATAATATCTAAAAACTTCTTATCATTATTTGGTATTTTAAAGTATTGCTTATAATTGGTATACTTATTTGCAGTTGCAATAAAGTAGAGACCTTTTAAAAGCGCATAAAAATTATATTTTCGGGTTTTTTCTCTGTCATAATCATCCTTATAATGTCCCGCTTCTATTAATATAGTATTATAACCTAATTTTTGAAAATTATCACCTGTTGCTGTTGGGTAAAATTCGTCTGTATATCTTCCTATTTGATTTGGAATAACTTGTTGAAGCAAATCATTCATTGCAACAATTACACTCATAGTCTCTTTCCTTCCTTCAGTTATGGTTCTACCAACATCTTCAGAAGGCGCCAAAAATGAGATGGTTGCAGGATTAGAAGTTCCTTCTACATTAAAAATAGAACGTTGGTCATGTAAATTAAAACAAAATTTTGGTTTAAAATGGTCTAAAGTGTTTCTTAATAATCTACTCTCAATAGCTGCTCTATCAACTGCATCTCTATTTAAATCAATATTATGAGCATTTTCTCTTGTGAAATTTATAGCACCATCCGGATTTAGCAAAACAACGAATTCTAAAGTGCAATTCGATAAAATTTGATTTGTAATGGCTATAGCTTGAGAATCATCGCTCACAAAAAAATTAAATAAATCAAATAAAGCTTTTGTCCCAGTGCTTTCATTTCCATGCATCTGAGACCAAGAAAGTACTTTTGTATTTCCTGTACCAATTGAAATTTTGTAAATAGGAATTCCATTTTCAGAATATCCAATAATTTCTTTTTTAAATTTAGAAGTTAAATTATCAATTAAAGGATGTATATCTGAAAATAATATACGCCTACCTTTTAATTGTTTTTCGAAATTTATAGAATACCAGTCTTCTAATTTATTAATGCTTATAAAATCCATAGCACAAAAATAATTATTTTTAGTTTATAAAGAGATTATTATTTTATTAATGAATAAAGTAAGATTACAATTGTAAACAACCGTTAATTTACAAATGTATACAGCCAAAATTTAATTTGTTTATACAAATGTAACCTGCCTATAAATATTCATTACTCTATAAATTGTATTGTCTTACGCTATATAGACTAAGTCTATAAATATATTATATACACATATAAATCAAATACTTATATGTATTTATATAAACTATAAATTTAAACATATATACACGTAAATAGTTGCTTTAGAACTTATTTTTGTTTATTTATATTTAAAAAGTTACATTTGTAATAAAAATATAATTTACAATGGTAAACACCGAAGATTTTTCGAAAAGGCTGATACAAATGATGGATTATTACGAAATTTCTGCTGCTTTACTAGCGGAGAAAATTGAAGTACAACGTTCAAGCATTTCTCATATACTCTCTGGAAGAAATAAACCAAGCCTAGATTTTGTATTAAAAATATTAAAAACTTTTCCTGAAGTAGAATTGTATTGGTTATTAAATGGAATAGGAAAATTCCCAAAACATTCTAAAATCATTGAATCAGCACCTACCCTTTTTTCTACCGTAGAAAAAGATATAACAGTTAAAGAAATTCCAAAGAGAATAATTTCTCAAGAAAAAATTGAAGGAGATATTGAACGTATTGTTATTTTTTATAAAGATGGAACATTTAAAAATTATAACTCATAAAAAAAGGCTTCTGATATTATCAAAAGCCTTTTTTTTATGAATTTAATTATTTCTACTCAATTAACTTAGCCATTCCTGTTTTTAAGATTAATATCAATTCCTCTTTATTACTGTTATTTGATTTTTGTTGAGCATAAACAAGCTCATTTAACATATTCACAGCCATTTTATCGAAATTATATTTTTTATACTGCAATCCTAATTTTACAAAATCATTGGTAAGGTTTGTAATGGCTTCTTTGTTATCACTTTCTGAAATCCACTTAAAAGCTTCAGAATATAATTGCTGTGTTCTTTTATTTTCAGATAAGAACATTCCTTTTAAAACGTGATTAGCAATAAAGGGCAACTTTGTTTTGTCTTGCTCATTAATGTATACGCTAGTAATTGCATCTGATAAATGTTCTTTCACATCATCACTTAAGCTATTAACTTTTGTTAAAGTAGCTTGTTTATCTATTTGGTATAATGATGTTAATGAGCTTCCTATAATGGCATATGATTCACTATTCATTCCTCTTTCAAAGAGTGGTTTATAAATTGGGTCAACTAATTTGCCTAAAACACCTAATGCAGCTGCTTTTACTAATGTTTTTTCATCAAACTGCGCTAGTTTCTCTATTTTAGCGATGGCTTCTTTTTTGTAATACTTTTGAAATAAATCAATACTTTCCAACGCTAGTATTCTTAATTCATAATAGGGATCATCTAACGCTTTAATTAGAGTGCTAAATGCTTCTTTATCTGTTTGTTGCTTCGAAATTTCTTCAATAGCGATTCTTCTATCTATATAAAGCGGTGCATTGTTATACTGATAAATGTAATTTTCAAGAGTTTTTTTATCTGTAATTTCAGCTAACAGTACATGTTTAGCATCAATATTTATA
The DNA here is from genome assembly GCF_041562875.1 of Lutibacter sp. GTDB lineage: Bacteria > Bacteroidota > Bacteroidia > Flavobacteriales > Flavobacteriaceae > Lutibacter. Next base: position 4,495 of record NZ_JBFFOE010000147.1, read on the forward strand.
AGCTTCGGTAATTTATTGATAGGAAATGTGAATGAATTTTGTTTGCTATCAATCCAAACTTCGTAACTTAATTTTCGATTTTCCTCGTAGATATCTATAGTTAATGGGAATTGAAATACTTTACCTTGTTGATTAAGATTTACAGTTACAGTTCTATTAATTGTATTATAATCGTAAGTTACATTTAGTTTAA
>NZ_JBFFOE010000148.1:0-4635 GCF_041562875.1 Lutibacter sp.
AGAACATTCAAAAGCAGTTCTGTCTAAACTCATAGTAGCAATACTACAATTGTCAAAACTTCCATTGTTTATATCATTTACATCAATAAATGCTTCGCCTCTGCTATTCAATTCAACCGTTACATTTTGTGTAATTACAACAGGTGCAACAGTGTCTTCAATAGTCACTACTGTAGTAGCTGTTCCTACATTTCCATGAATATCAGTTACCAATAAAGTAACAGTGTTCTCACCAACATTACTACAATCAAAGGTGTCAACATCCAACGCATAGCTTTCAATACCACAAGCATCTGTACTTCCGTTTTCTATATCTTCTGCTGTAATGGTTATTGTACTTCCTTCTTCATCTAACTGTAAGGTAAATGGTGCTACTGTAACAACATTTGGAGCTACATTGTCTTCAACCGTAACTATTGCTGTTGAAGAATCACTATTCCCATAAATATCTGTTACTGTTAAGGTAACGGTGTTTTCTCCTACATTGCTACAATCAAAGGTGTAAACATCCAACGCGTAACTATCAATCTCACAATTATCTGTTGAAACATTGTCTATTTGTGCAGGTGTAATTGTTGCCAATCCATCTGCATTTAATTGTACTGTAATGCTTTGTGTTAATACTGTAGGAGCTTCTGTATCATTAACTGTAACAGTTTGTAAGCAAGTAGCTACATTTCCTGAAGCATCAGTTGCTGTCCAAATAACTGTTGTTTCTCCAACAGGATATATAGTTGATGCACTAAAATTATTTGTGAAATTATTAGTTAAATTTATTGCACTTATAGGATATGGTGAAGCAACCCAAGCAGCGTTCACATCCATATTTGTAAGTGTACCATTATTACTTGAAACCACATCGGTTAAAATAGCACTTCCTGTTCCGTCTTCAAAATTATAATAAGCAACTAAATTAGCCTCAGTTCCTAATAAACGTTGACTCATATTAGAAGTAATTTGCGCTTCGGTTAAACTAGTATTCCATATCTGAATTTCATCTATTTGACCATCAAATACTTCACTTCCTCCATCCCATTGAGAACCTACCACAAAATTATGAGGCCAAGTACCATTTACACCTGGTGAAGGAATAGCACTTCCTTTTGAAGCTATCAAAATACCATCAATATATAATTCTGTATCGTTCGTTTTTCTAACTACTGTATAATGATGCCATTGATTATCTGTTGGAAAAGCAACACCTGTATCTTCCCAAGAATCACCTAATCTAATAATACCAGTATTACTATATCCTAAATATAAACTTCGTCCTTGTGCAAATATATTTCTAAATTCACTTGGATGGTCATTAGCTTCTTTTGCCCAAACGGATATGGTGTATTCACCTGTTACTGGAACTACATCATTTGGTCCATTAACATAATCATTAGATCCATCAAAAGCTAATGAAGTTGAACCAGAAATTGAACAGTTATCACTTACAATTGGTTGTGGTACAGTTACATTTGCTCCACATACTCCAAGATCATTATTTATTGAAATATTTTCAGCGCAAATAATGGTAGGAGCACTATTATCTTCAACAGTAACAATTGCTGTTGCTGTATTGCTATTTCCATTTACATCGGTTACTGTTAAAGTAACTGTGTTATCTCCCGTATCTTCACAAGAGAAATTTGTAATATCTAAACTATAAGTTGCTATACTACAATTGTCAGTGGATGAATTGTCTATTTGTGCTGGTGTAATTGTTGCCAATCCTTCTTCATCTAATTGTACTGTAATATCTTGTGTTAGTACTGTTGGTAAAATGTTATCTTCTACCGTAATAATAGCCGTTGCAGTATTGCTATTTCCATTTTCATCTGTAACGGTTAAGGTTACTGTAACACCAGAGGAAGCATTAGATAAAGAATCATAAGTCATCATTGCATTTACAACAACTGGACCAGGAATACCTGTAGGACCAACCAATGTAGCTTCACCGGTAAGTAAATTTATTTCATAAATATTACCTCTAGCTGGCATTTGGCCACCTCCTCCATACAATTTTCCGTTGGAATCAAAATTAATACTTCCTAAACTTACACCACAAGAACCAACTATAGTCGCTTCTCCCGTGGAGAGATTTATAGTGTATAATTCTGTTAAGCCACCTCCACCTCTAACACCATACATTGTACCTGTGTTTGTATTGTAAGCAAATCCATTCATCCATAATCCATTACCATCATGTGACCCAATAGGTGTCATTTCGGCCGTATCCATATTTATAACAAGTAATTCACCTGATATAATACCTGAACCATAAAGAACCCCGTTTACAAATTCTAAAGCTGCAGGAACATCATTTGTATTAAATGAATTTATCATTCCTCCTGTTTCAGGGTTAAATTCAAAGAATTCATAGCAGCCATTTGGTGACTGTGCAAATGCTCTTCCTGAAATTGGATCATATGCAATAGCATTTACGCCTGAATTACAACCTCCATTTATAGTACCTATTATAGTAGCCTCACCAGTAGTTATATTTAAATCGTAATAATTTCCATTATTATCTGCTGCTCTAATAATACCTGATGTGTTTCCAACATCAGCGCAATTAAACGAAGTTTTATCTAAACTTAAAACTAAATCTATTGGAGAGGTACAATTATCTGTTGAACCATTGTTTATTTGAGCTGGAGTAATTGTTGCATTTCCATTTGCATCTAATTGTACTGTAATATCTTGTGTTAGTACTGTAGGTGCAATAGCATCTACCAATGTTACATTAAAAGAAGTACTGTTTGTATTTCCATTCACATCATTTACAGAAAGTGTAATTGCTTGCACTGTACCGTTACCACTAATTACAGTTCCAGCTAATGGAGATTGTGTTACCATTTCAGTTCCACAATTATCAGCAGCAGTAGTTAACCCTGTATAATCTGGAATTGTAAAACTACACATTGCATCTACATTTTCATTTTGATCTGACACCGCTGTTAATGTTGGTGCTAAAGTATCTACAACTGTAACAGATGCAGTACATGTATCTGTGTTTCCTGCAGGATCTGTAACTGTAAGTGTTACTTGATTAGGTATTATCTCTGAAGCATTTACTTTAAAAACATAATCCCAATTTATATCATTACTCCCTCTTCCACCAGCATAAGGGTTACTAATGTCTAAATTTAACCAACCAATATTTTGAGCTGTTGTAAAGTAAATTCTCCAAGTGTATTTTTGGCCAGAAATTATTGGAACTGCATTAAATTGATAATTATAAAATGCTTGAGAACCTGAAATACCTTGATTCGTATTTGTTGCCGTTGCTATTAAATTAGCGGTTCCTTCCCCTTCATACAATTCTAAATTAATAATTGTATTTTGTGACGTATTTGGAAAACCGTGTCTCACATCAATACTATTTATGTGTCCTGTAAAAGGCGCAGTAAAAGATTGCCACTGTGTTGGCCCTCCAGCACCAGCATTTATGCTTAATTGTTGCACCGCAACTACAGGTGGTAACGTTACACCTGCAATGCTTGAACAGTCAAACGTGTTTTTATCAATACTATAAGATACGACTCCTATATTAGGATTATTACCTCCATAAACATCAGTTGCAGCAATTGTTGCATTTCCATTTCCATCTAATGGCACTGTTATGTCCTTACAAATACTATACGCATTTACGGTATAAACATTTGTCCAATAATCCCATACATGACCAGTACTTGTCATATAAAATATTCCGGCATAACCTCTACCATTCATATCCCCAATACCCGCTAAATACGCATGTAAATCTGTAATTTCATTTAAACCTGTATCATATATAAAAGGACTTCCACCTAAATTAGGTATGGTATTTCTAATTGAAATAGACATGCCCGCAGGCGCGATAATGTGAATAGGCTGAGGTAAATCATATTGCATACCTGAACCTGAGACTTGAATAGTATGTGCCCATTGCACTCTTGTGCCATCGGCAGCAAGGTTTGTTTGTGCAACAATAGCAGTTGATGTAACAATACCTAGTGTGAAGTACATCAATAAAATAAGTAATTTTTTTACCATTTGTTTTTAGTTAATGTTAATAATTATATTTAAAAATAGGGTTACACTCTAAAAAAAGTGTAAGTAATACTCTTTTATTATTTAATTGAAGGGATTTGTACGCTGAGGGGTTGCGTATTGTTCTTTATAGCAGAAAAATAAATGTGCTATTTAACCTAGTATCATAACTATAGGGACATGGTTTATTACAATTTAAATAGTTTAGTTAATTGTGCGAATATAAATAAAATTATGACATTTGTCATATTTTTATTTATAGTATTATAAAATATCCCCTAAGCAACTTTTGTTTATTAACAAATTGTTAATTTTAACAAACTGTAAACCAGTAAATTGTAATTTGTTTTAATAATTATATCCAACAAGTTTATATTAGCTGAGTTTAAAACTTAAAATAAAAAGAGCAACGATTTTAAAATCGTTGCTCTTTTATTTATGTGATTGCTATTATTTCACTACCAAAATAGTGGTGTTCTCTTTTTTGAAGCGTATTTTCCATTCACTCCTAAATCAAATACCAAGCTAATTTCATGTGAACCGTTGTTATAGTTATTCAAATTATTGGTTAAACTATCATACGAATATCCTACTTTAAAATAATCATTTACG
>NZ_JBFFOE010000149.1:0-4540 GCF_041562875.1 Lutibacter sp.
AACAGAGATAAATTAGAGTCATTATTATTACTTTCAAAAGTGGATATTAAAAATTCGAGTAGATATTTAGCTAACTATGTTCATTTAAACGACAGTCTTCAAATTGAAGAACGTAAAATTAGAAATAAGTTTACAAGAATTCGTTTTGAAACAGATGAGTATATTGATAAAACTGAGGAACTTTCACAGCAAAAAGTATTAATTTCTATTGGAGCTTTTATTACATTACTATTACTTTCTTTTGCCTATTTTATAAAAGTTCAAAGGTCTAAAAATAAAGAATTGATATTTGAAAGAGAACAGCAAAAATCGAATGAAGAAATTTTTTCTTTAATGCTAAAGCAACAGTCAAAATTAGAAGAAGGGCGTTTAAACGAACGTCATAGAATAGCTGAAGATTTACATGATGGAGTTTTAGGGAAGATTTTTGGAACTAGATTAGGCTTAGGTTTTTTGAATATTAATGGAGATGAAAGTACTATTGAAAAACATCAATTTTATATAGATGAACTTCAAAATATTGAAAAAGAAATTAGAACTATTTCACATGAATTAAAAAGTGATGTATTATCATCAAAAGTAGATTTCTTCAAAATAATAGAGAATTTAATAGAACAAAAGAGTAAATTAGGAGGATTTGAATATAAAATGATTGCTGACGAAGAAATTCATTGGGATAAAATGAATGATGAAATAAAAATTAATTTTTATAGAATTATACAAGAAGCATTACAAAACATTATAAAATATGCGAATGCAACAAAAGTGAATGTTAAATTTGAATTAGATAATAATATCCTTAAATTAGTTATTAAAGATAATGGAATAGGATTTAAAACACTTGAAAAAAGAAAAGGAATTGGACTAAAAAATATGCAATCAAGAACCGATAAATTGAATGGTATTTTTGAAGTTAGTTCGGAAATTAGTAGAGGAACTACTATCTTTGTTTCATGTCCAATACAAAATAAAAGCAATGAATAAGATGTATAATGTATTAATAGTTGATGATCACCCTATTATAGCGGATGCTTATAAAAGTGCTTTTGATTTTATAAGTTCAGAAAACCAAAAATTTAATTTTAACATTACAATTGTTCATAATTCTGACCATGCTATTCAGAAAATTGTAGAAGCTTCTAAAAGTAATGGTCTTGATATTGTTTTTCTAGATATTTCATTACCACCTTCAACTGATGGAAAAATTTTATCTGGAGAAGATATTGGTATTAAAATAAGGGAACTATTACCAAAATGTAAAATTATAGTAGCTACAACTTTTAATGATAATTACAGAATTCAAGTGATTCTTAAAAACGTAAATCCTAATGGGTTTTTAATTAAAAATGATGTAAATAAAGAAGAACTAGTAACATCTATAAAAACTGTTTTAGATAACTCACCATATTATAGTAAATCTGTTTTAGAATTATTTCGAAAACAAGCAACTATTGATTATAGATTAGATAAAATTGATAGACAATTATTATATGAAATGTCTATTGGAACAAAAATGAAAGAACTTCCTAATATAATTCCATTGTCTATGACGGGTATAGAAAAAAGGAAAAAAAACCTTAAAGTTTTGTTTGATGTTCAGGATAATGATGACAGATTATTAGTTTTAAAAGCAAAAGAAAAAGGATTTATATAATTATATAAATCCTTTTTGCTATAAAAAATGTCTTCGGGGCTGATTTATTTATCCTTATAGCTACTTCAAATGTAGCAGTAAATTTTAGTTGCAAAAAATTATATTTAAATTATTTATAGTAATGGTGCAATGTTTATGGTTTTGACTTTCTTTTAGTAAGGAGAAAACGTTTTTAAAAATAATTCTTTAATATATTTATAAAAAAAATAGAACTGAAAGAATACATTAAGAAATATTTAACACATTTAATTGGGGAGAAATTGATTACAAAACGACATAGTTACTAATATTGCTTATTTTTGAACATTCTTTTAAAAAAGAAACAACTTTGTAATTATGAGAAAATTATTTTTATTCTTCACCCTTTTTAGTGTAATCTTCACAAGTTTTTCACAAATCCATGACCCAGTAAAATGGAGTACATCCGTTGAAAAAGTATCTGATTCAGAATATGATTTGGTAATTTCTTCAACTATTGAAGAAAATTGGCATTTATATTCGCAAAATGTTCCTGAAAATGGTCCAATACCAACTTCATTTACTTTTGAAATTACTAAAGATTTTGAATTAATTGGTGCTACTTCAGAAGAAGAAGGACATACTGTTAATGATCCTGTTTTTGAGATGAAAATTAAATTCTTCGAAAATAAAGCAGTATTTAAACAACGTATAAAGGTGCTTTCTGCCAGCGCAATTAATATAGTTGGCGAGGTTGAATTTATGGTGTGTGATGATGCTAATTGTTTACCACCAACTTTAGTAGATTTAAACTTTCAAATTTCAGATAAAAACACTGCTGCAATAGATTTTAATAAAACAGGAGAGATAGAAATCACTAAAGTAATTGAATCAAAAAAGAAGGATAACTCATCAAATAAAAGTTTACTAACCATATTTATTATTGCATTCTTTTCTGGTTTTGCAGCATTATTAACACCTTGTGTGTTTCCAATGATACCAATGACGGTTAGTTTTTTTACAAAACAAAGTAAAAGTAAAGCAGCAGGAATTAAAAATGCTATTATTTATGGAGCTTCAATTGTTATAATATACGTATTATTAGGCTTATTAGTGAGTGCTGTTTTTGGAGCTGATGCACTAAATGCATTGTCAACTAATGTTTGGTTTAATATCATATTCTTTTTGTTATTAGTGATTTTTGCAGTATCCTTTTTAGGAGCCTTCGAAATAGTTTTACCAAGCTCATGGGGAACTAAAGTTGATTCGCAAGCAGATAGAGGAGGATATATAGGAATCTTTTTTATGGCTTTAGCATTAGCAATCGTTTCATTTTCTTGTACTGGACCAATAGTTGGAACTTTATTAGTTCAAGCTGCTGCAGGAGGAAATCAAATAGGTCCAATAGTTGGTATGTTAGGGTTTTCATTAGCGTTAGCAATTCCATTTGCATTATTTGCAGCTTTCCCAGGGTGGTTAAATTCTTTACCAAAATCTGGAGGGTGGTTAAATACAGTAAAAGTGGTTTTAGGATTTTTAGAATTAGCCTTGGCATTTAAATTTTTATCAAATGCAGATTTGGTATTACAATTACATTGGTTAGAACGCGAAGTGTTTTTAGCAATTTGGATATCTATATTTGGAGTTTTAGCGATGTATCTTTTTGGTAAAATACAATTACCACATGACTCACCATTAACACATATTTCAGTAGGAAGATTAAGTTTAGGAATGCTTTCTTTAATGTTTACAATTTATATGATTCCAGGACTTTGGGGAGCACCTTTAAACTTAATAAGTGCTTTTCCTCCAGCGCAACATTACGCAGAATCACCTTACGGGGTTGGATTTACAAAACTAGGAGAAGAAGCAAAGACTAACAATTCTGAACTGCCTGAAGGTGCACACATAATGGCACCTCATAATATTTTAGCTTTTAATGATTATGATTTAGGGCTTGCATATGCAAAAAAGGTGAACAAACCAGTAATGTTAGATTTTACAGGTCATGCTTGTGTGAATTGCCGTAAAATGGAACAAAACGTATGGGCAAAGGATGAAATTTTACCAATCTTAAAAAATGATGTGGTTTTAATTTCTTTATATGTTGACGATAAAAGATCGCTTCCTGAAGGAGAAGAAATTGAATCAATATTGCGACCAGGGAAAAAATTAAAATATATAGGTCAAAAATGGAGTGAATTTCAAACCATAAAATTTGGTGCAAATGCTCAACCATTTTATGTATTAATGGATCATAATGAAGAAAATTTAAACGAACCAGCAGCATATACACCTGATGTTGAAGATTATCATGCCTGGTTAAAACAAGGAATTTCGAAATTTAAAAATTAACTATAATAAATAAATAAATAAATAAATAATGAAGAAAATAATTTATGTATTGGCTATTGCAATAGCAGCAATTTCTTGTAAAGAGGAAGCTCCTAAAGATTATGTGACTTTAAAAGGAAAAATAACAAATCAAAATTCCGATTCTCTAATTGTTCGTTCAAGAACTTATAGCAAAACAATAAAAGTAAGCCCTGACGGTTCTTTTTCGGATACTTTAAAGGTTGAAACAGGAAGCTATAATCTATTTGATGGATCAGAATCAACTACTATTTATTTAAAAAATGGTTTTGATATAAATTTGACTATTGATACAAAAGAATTTGATGAAACTGTTAGTTATACTGGAGTTGGAGCTGAAGCAAGTAACTATTTAGCGAAATTTGCATTATTACAAGAAAAGGAATTAAGTGATGAAACTATGTTTGATTTGGATCAAGAAGCATTTGATCAAAAAAATAGTAGTATTGTTGCTAAGTTTGATGAATTATTAAAAAGTACTCAAAATCTAGATTCAACATTTAGTGCTCAACAATCTAAACAGCTAGAAGGATTGAGTCAATATTTATCAGGTAC
>NZ_JBFFOE010000150.1:0-4461 GCF_041562875.1 Lutibacter sp.
CATAGCTGTATTGCTGTTACCATTCACATCAGTAACCGTTAAAACCACTTCGTTTTCGCCTACATTGCTACAAGAAAATTCAGTAATATCTAAATTATAAGTTGCGATACTACAGTTATCTGTTGAAACATTGTCTATTTGTGCTGGTGTAATTGTTGCCAATCCATCTACATCTAATTGAACAGTAATGCTTTGTGTAACTACTGTTGGTTTCACAGCATCTTCAACTGTAACTATGGCATCAATTGTTGATACATTTCCATTGTTATCAGTGACTGTTAAAGTAACTATGTTTGGATTTGTAGCAATATCTGAACAAGTAAACGCTGTTTTTGAAAGTTCTAAGGAAGCTATTCCACAAGCATCACTTGATTCATTGTTCACTAATTCCGCAGTGGTTGTTCCATTTCCCTTTGCATCTAACTGAACGATTACATTTTGAGCAATCGCTACAGGTTTAACTTCGTCTTTAACTGATACTGTTGCCGTCCCTGTATTACTATTTCCATTTATATCGGTTACTGTTAAGGTTACTTCGTTCTCTCCTAAATTGCTACAATCAAATGCTGTAATATCTAAAGCATAACTATCAATAGTACAATTATCAGTTGATGCATTGTCTATTTGCTCGGTTGTGATACTTGCTACTCCATTTTCATTTAACTGAACGGTGATGTTTTGAGTATTCACTGTTGGCGAGATGGGATCAACAAATACTGTAGCAATCGAACTGTATTCAGGAGAACAACTTCCTGTCGACACTTCTGCTCTGTAAAATGTTGTAACCACTAGGTCTTCTGCAGTATATGAATTACTCGTAGCCCCTTCAATATCGATCCAAATTCCATTGGAAACCGAATCTTGCCATTGAATACTTCCCGTATATTCGGACAGCAACAAATCTACTGCATTACCTTTGCAAATAGAAAGCTCATCCTGGGTGATATAAACATTATATTCATAATTAACATCTGCTTTCACTCCATAATTCCCACCCATAGATCTAAACTGACTTGTATACGCTGATCCCGAAACATCTAAAGCAACATCGGTAGAAATAGAATACTGAGCCCACGAGCTATCTTCCGTAAGATAAGTAACCGGCCCATCCCATAAATCATAGAATTGTAAACTAACTATATCTGACGGACTATCACCCGCAGGAAATTCTCGTTTATCGATTAAAATTCTATGACTTTTGCTATTGGAATTATAACCGTATAAAATCATAAACTCAACGGCACCTCCCAATACCGTTGCCTTTGTCCCTGTTCCTGTAATAATCCCACTAGTACCACCAATAGCCAGTGGAACCACTGTTACTTCAATTACATTAGATTCGGCAGCTGCTGTCCAATCGCTTTCGCAATCAACACGTGCTAATCTTTTAAACCATGTTGTATTCGTTAATGCATCTACAGTATAAGTTGTTGAATTGCTTGAAGCAATATCGCTAAAACCCGTAGATGCACTTGTGCTTGAACTTTGCCATTTGTATTCCAATGTTCCTGAATGTCCTGTTGGTAATGCAGAACTTGTAAAAGAATTTGGAGAGCTGTTATAACAAATGGTTTGATCTGTTGCAATGGTACCACCCAAAGTAGGATTGGTGCAAAAGAATATATCTTCTGCTGCAGTAAATTTTCCAAAGTTATCTATACTAGATAAAGAAATAGTATTATTTGAGGTATTTATTGTTCCTTGCTCATTTGACCAGCTATTTCCGTTATTAGTAGATTTAGATAGTTTTAAACTAGCTTCAGTTAAACCGTTCAATTCGGTGTCTACATAATTAAAAACAAGACTTGCATTTAACCCTGTATTAGTTGTAGGGGTAATATCAAAATAGCGTTTAATACTATTATTACTGTTATATGTTTGAACTGTATGTCCACGTGTAATAACAGTGCTTCCCAAATTGGCAGCAGTAGTAATTGTAGCACCCATATTGGCAACATTTAAGGAAGTAATAGCACTTAAATTTCTAGTTGTGGTGATAACTCCTGAAGCTCCAAAAAATTCACTCCCTGCCTTCTCTAAAAGATATGCTGAACTTCCTAATATAATTGTTTGGCCATTAAGATTTACTGGATTATTTGTAATTAAGTTTCCATTTACTGTTAGTCCTGAAGTTAGGGCAGGAGACGAAGTTGATGAAATCAATATATTAGCTACTGTTGGAAAACCTGCAATTGTAACTTGGTTTCCTAAGTTGGTTTTGTAAATTCCAATATTGTCGGTAGCAGTAGGAACGCCGTCTGACCAGTTAGCAGCATTACTCCAATTAGAAGATTCAACCCCTAGCCAAGTATCAAAAGCTTCAGAAGCTACCCAATCCGTGCCGGCCATATTTATTAAAGTTCCATTATTGTCATTGCCAGCAAAATCATGTAAGATAGTGCCATCAACTTCATCAAAACGGTAATATGCTTCCAAGCCAGCTTCTGTACCTACCAGCGTTTTTATCATATTTTCCTGAATTTCTTCAGCCGTTCTGGTGATTGACCAAATTCTAACTTCGTCGATACTTCCCTTGAAATAATTATCATGACCTCCAATGGATGCCTGAGCTAATTGGTACGGTGTTTTCACGGAAGCGGAATATGTTGAATAAACTAATCTTCCGTTTACATATACCAAATAGGAAGTCCCATCGAATGTTAAGGCAACATGATTCCATGAGCTAATGGTTAACACCTCTGGAGTAACGTATGAGTTCCAACTAATTCCATCACCAAATCCAAAATGAATTTTTAATCCATTTTGATAAACACTTGGAGGTCGGTTTTCAACTACACCAAAACCCTTTCCTAAAATATTACGCGCGAATTCGGTAACATCTGTTGGGTAAATCCACATTTCTTGAGTAAAATTTTTCCCTAATATTGGTCCATCATTAATCAGAACTTTGTCGTTAAGTCCGTCAAACTGAAGAGCATTTCGTGGTCCTGCAAAAGCACCCGATGTTTTCCATACAGGTGCATTAACTAAAATTCCTGTATTAGAATTTATACTAGTATCGGTTAATGAGTTGCCACTTCCCTCATTAAAATTGTAATAAGCTGTAAGGTCTGTTTCAGTTCCTGCTAGCTCTTTAAACATGTTTGATTGAATCTCCTCTTGCGTTCTAAGATCCGACCAAATTCGAACCTCATCCATAGACCCATCAAAAACATCAGTTACATTAGCTCCATCCCAATCCTGTCCAATTGAAAATCTTCCACCAACTACTGGCCTTACAGGAATAGTACAAGTAAAATCTACTTTCCCATTAATATAAACCGTTGTAGTATTGTCATTTGCAATAGTAACTGCTACATGTGTCCACTGGTTTAAGGGAACAACACGTAATGGCGATTTTGCTACTACATCGCTACCATTATTATAGCCCAATTGTATTTGTCCAAAAATATTAACACCTAATAATATTAAATTAGGGTTACCATTAGCCTCTGTACCATGAAAAGTCAGAAAAAAATGAGGACCATCAGATCTTGGGTTTATCCAAGCTTCCATACTTAAGGTTGTAGAGCTTGCTAAAGCTGTACTTACCCCATCGGCTGAAACATATTGATTAGAGCCATTTAAATTGAGTGCGTTGTTTTGGGCCTGAGTACTTTGGGAAGTTATAAAGGTGAGTCCTATACATAAAAGAACTAGTAAGGGGTAATTTTTTTTCATTTTTAACAGGTTTTTAAATTTGAGTACATATTTTCATAGATCTAGCATTTTTTTAGGGTGCTAAATTTTTAAAGTTAAAACCACTTGTTTACTTGAGCCTTCATAATAATATTAATTATTACAATAAAAAGAGCTATTTAATAAACAAACAACCTATTCCACAGTATAAATGGTTATATAGCACGAAGTTATATGAAATAAACTCGCTGCAATTTACCCTATGGTAAAAAAAAGTTATATTTACAACAAGAACTTAATGAATAATAAATATTAGATATATAAATATGCAACCAATAAATATAAAGGACTATCCGCATTATGTAGACCAACTTCATGCGTTTATAAATGCAACAAGTCCTATTTCTAATAGTTCTTGGGATAAAATGCTTGGTATCATGAAATTTTGGCGGGTAAACAAAGGGGTTCGTCTATTGGATTATATGGACGTTGAAAGTTCTGTCCGTTTCTTAGGAAAAGGTATTGTAAAGTGTGAAGATCACTACAATGATAAGTCATTTGTGTATGACTTTCGGGTGGCTCCAATTATTTTATCTGAAACTGTTTCCTTGCTTAACAATACGCAATCACGCATCACGCTTGAAACTGTAACAGAATGCGATTTTATTGAACTTCCCAGCGCTCCTTTTGTAGAGATGCTCTTTTCGAATATTGATCTGGCTAAATTTTGTGCAATAGGTGTAGTTAATTATTTAGGTATGACGCATTATAAGCAAGCTTTATTACGCACTCTTGATGCCGAACAACGGTATAAACAATTCC
>NZ_JBFFOE010000151.1:0-4431 GCF_041562875.1 Lutibacter sp.
CCAAGTTCCAATTCTTCAGATGGATGTAATCCAACTCTTAATACTTTAATGGAAGTTTTATTAAATATTTTAAGTACTTCTTTACTCCAAATAATGGCATCATTTAACGAAAGTACTTTATAATCACCGTTATTATACATTTTCTCTAACACCGTACCTTTTACTACAACTGTTGGATAAATACGCGTAGAATCTGCTTTTAAACTAACAATATCTTTCGCTGTTTGAATGGATAATTCTAACGTGTCATAAGGTAAACCAAGCATCATTTGCAGGCCAAGTTCAATATTTCTTTCCTTAATAAGTTTAGCAGCCTTTTTAATGACACCAAATTTATGACCTCTACCCGATTTTACCAATACTTTATCGTTTGTAGATTGCGCTCCTAATTCAATGGCTGTAACACCATATTGCACTAAAATATCTAATAGTTCTTCTGAAATGTAATCTGGTCTGGTTGACAAACGAATGCCTTGAACTTTTCCTGATTGAATATATTTATAAGCCTCTTTCAAATAAGCGATCATTTCTGCTCTTGGAATTCCCGTAAAACTACCCCCAAAAAAAGCAATATTAATTTCTCTATTTTTAGGAATTGTTTTAAGATAAGAATCTATGATTTCAATAATTTCATTGGGTTTAGGAACCGTAAAAGTTGCACTAATTTTTTCTTGATCACAAAAAACACATTGATGAGGACACGCTAATTCTGGAATAAATATTGGGATATTACAATGCTTCATGATTTGTATTAAATTTAAAAGAACCCATTTAAACTTACAAGTTTTAATTTTTTACAAATTTAATACTAATTCCGTTTCTCAGCCAAATTATAATAGATACTTCATAAAATAGAAAATGTATCGAAAACAGTATATTTTACTATTCTCGATACATTTTTATATTCAACTATTAAAATCTCTTAATTAAGACTTAATCTTGAATTAACTCATACCCTTGGTTGATTCCTTTTTCTATTGCAGGAACACCTCTTTCCATCCAAACTGGTTTTTGAGCACCTTTTAAATAATAATCAAAAAATTGAGCCATTCTTATATTGAAATCTTTTCTGTTTTGCATTTTTAATGGCCAATGCGGCTCACCGTTATAATTTAAAAACCATGCTGGTTTACCCAATCTTCTTAATGCTGTAAAAAATTCAATTCCCTGATACCAAGGCACATGACCATCAGCATCATTGTGCATAATTAACAAAGGTGTATTTATTTTATCTACTGTAAATATTGGGGAATTTTCAATATATCGTGCAGGGTATTCCCAAGGCGAACCACCAATTCTACTTTGTGTATGTTCATATTGAAACTGTCTGCTTAAACCAGTCCACCACCTAATTCCTCCATACGCACTAATCATGTTTGGTACTGGAGCACCCGCCTCTGCTGCTTTAAAAATATTAGTTCTGGTTACTAAATATGCTATTTGGTAGGCTCCCCAACTATGTCCTTGTACACCAATATTGTCTTTATCTATAAACCCTTTTTCTATAAGTGAAGTTACTCCCGGAATTACACAGTTATAAGCACTTTCACCAGGGTATCCTTCTTTATATAAAATATCAGGACTAAAAATTACGTATCCACGACTTGTATAAAAACTATAATTGATAGATGATCTGCCAGGAGAAGGAGCTCTATGTGAGTTTAGCCCATCAGAACTTCTTTCATAAAAATTAACTAGCATTGGGTATTTTTTAGTTGGGTCAAAATTTTCAGGTTTTACTAACATTCCAGTTAGTTCAACACCATCTAAAGAGGTCCAATTTACCAATTCTACAGTTCCCCAATTATAATCGCTTTGTTGAGGATTTGCATCACTTATTTTAGTTTGAGTTTTAAAACTTAAATCCGAATAACGAATATCTGGAAACTCTAGGAAGTTTTGACTTGTAAAAATTAGATTTGTGTTATTAGTTGATTTTATAGGATTTGAAAATTTATAAGAGCCTGTGATTAACTGTTTTCCATGATTCGTTTTAGGATTAAATTCGAAATAACCTGCATCTTTATTTAATTCATTAAAAGTAGATAGCAACCATTTTTTAGAACTATCTATAAATCGTTCTTCATTGTCAAGTTTTAAATATCTGTAAACCGTTAAATCCTTACGACCATTCGTCAATTTTTTACTAGTTCCATTATCTGGATTAAAGCTCCAAATATCATAACGATCATATAGAAGCAAAGATTCATCATTTTCTGTCCAACCTGCTGAATTATATGAACTTGGAAAATCAGGTGAATCGTTTAATTCATCATAAAATAATTGTCCTTTAGTAAGTGCCATATATTTGTCCGTAGCTAACGCATACGAAAACCAAGTGCTATCCAGCGCATTATAACCAAAAGCATATTTACCTTTTGGGCTTAGATGAACACGTCCTCTAATTTTTTCTAAGGCCTTTACAACTTTACCTGTATTTACATCCACAACAGCATAATCATTCACCGACCCTCCAGTCCATTGACTTTCTAATTCATAAGGCTCTGAAGTGCTTAACAATGCATATTGAGAATTACCCTCATCTCCAAGTTCTGAATCTGGATATACTTCTGAAGCTAATTGAACTAATTTATTGTTTTTGTTAAGATGTATAGCTGTCATAAAATATTTTTTACCATCTCTCTCCACTTCTAATTCCTGTACAGTATATAATCTAGGTTCATTATAGGTCCAAACTTCAACATTTACAATTTCTTCATCTAGCAATGTGGTGTCTTTTACAATAGGTGGTTTTGCCAATCCAAAATACATTTTAGTTTCATCTTTTGAAAAACGAATACTTCCATCAGAAGAAACTCTAAAACCTTCGGGTGCTGAAATGGCATCGAGTAATTTTTTAGCCTTCGCTTTACCTTCACTCCAAACATACAACTCATTAGGTCTTACCTGTACTTTTGTAGTGTCTGTATCTACCACAAATCCTAAATTCTTACCAGTTTCACTAAAATTTAACTCAAAGTATTTTGCCTTTTTAGCTTCAAATACGTGTGATAGTTTATTGTTTTCAAGATTTAGAATATACACACCTGCTTCAGTTACAGAATCTTCTCCAGTAGTAGTGAATGCTAACATTTTAGCTTCTTTGGCAAAAACATAATGAGTTACAAATTTAAAGGTATCTTGTTTTTTAGAAACTAAATCTCTCACAACTAAATGATACCCATTGTCTTTTCCTACTTTTTTCTTCGCTTTCTTTTTGTCTTTTTGCTTAGGTTCAGACTTGGTTGAATCTTTTTCTTTCTTAGCTGGCACCATTTCTTCTAATAGATATGCAAGAGATCCTGACCATTTTTCTGGGGTTTTATAGGATTTTATATGCCCTATTTTATCAAGTGATTTAGTAGCTAAATTATAAATTCCAATTGAATCTTTTGGTAGTTTTTCTTTTTTTACTTTTTTACGTTCCAATTCTTTTATGCTATCTTTCCATGGTTTTATAGTAAACAGTGCAAATTTAGAATGATATGTAAACTGTCCTTTTTCAGCTCTTTCATGTTCAAAAACCAGGGTAGCTTTCGCATCTTTAATTTTAAGATGGCTGTCCTTTTCCCCTTTTTCAACTGAATACATTACAAAATTTCCATCGGAAGAAATACTTTCTCCTTCAATTGAATTCCATAGTTCGAAATCTTTATGGTCTAATACTTTTTTTTGAGCAAATGTGTAAAAAGAAATTAAAATTAAAAGTGAAGTGAAAAATATTTTCATGAGATTGATTTTGGTTTGTTATTTTGTGAGCTTTAATCAATTAATTAAAAAACTTTAAAGTTAATAAATTAAATTTTACATAAATCACTAAAAAACACATGAAAATAAATGGTTGAAATTGAGACTGCATCACTCATATTAAAAGTAGTTCTCTATCAATTTTTAAACGTAAAAAAACTGATAAAACACTTAATTTAAGCATTTTATCAGTTTTTATTTTTTATTAAAAAATTAAATTAGATATGAACTTCTACAAATTTAATTTTTAATTCTCTCTGAATTTCTTCTATTTTTGGGATCTCCCCAGGAATCACTAAAGCTATTGAAATGCCTCGTTTACCTGCTCTGGCAGTTCTACCGCTTCTATGTGTGTAATATTCTAATTGTTCAGGTAACTGATGATGAATGATAAATGCCAAATTATCTACATCAATTCCACGTGCAGAAACATCAGTAGATATTAACACTTGTAAACTTCCGTTTTTAAAAGCACGCATTACTTTATCGCGGTCTTTTTGTTGCATATCACCTTCTAATGCTTCTACTGAAAAACCTTCTTCTTTTAATAAATTTGTTAAATTTTGAGTCCCTAATTTTGTTCTGCAAAATATAATACCTCTTTCATTACCTCTTTTTTCTAACAATTTAACCAATAATTCTGGTTTCTCTTTTATAGTAGTTCTAATATATTGATGCGTAATA
>NZ_JBFFOE010000152.1:0-4402 GCF_041562875.1 Lutibacter sp.
ATGAAAATAAAACACGTATTTTTCGATTTAGATCATACTTTATGGGATTTTGAAACAAATTCAGACATTGCTTTTGAAACCATTTTTAAAATGCACAATGTAAGTATAGATCTTCAAAAGTTTTTAAATTACTATCGTGGTATCAATCAGAATTATTGGGCATTATATAGAAATGAAAAAATAACCAAAGAAGAACTTAGAGTAGGTAGGTTAAAAGATACTTTTGTGAAAATAAAACAAAAATTCGACAATGAATTAATAGATAATTTATCTATAGATTATATAGAAGTGTTGCCCAATAACAATCAGCTTTTTGAAGGAGCTCATGAAATTTTAGAGCATTTGTATGTGAAATACAAACTTCATATTATCACCAATGGTTTTAATGAAGTTCAATATAAAAAATTAGACAACTCTGGGTTAAGTAAATATTTTGATAAAATAATTACGTCAGAAGATGCCGGAGTGAAAAAGCCCAACCCTAAAATTTTCAACTTTGCGTTAGATCTTGCTGAAGCAACGTCAAAAGAATCTATAATGATTGGCGATAATTGGGAAGCCGATGTTATGGGAGCAATTAATAATGGTATAGATGCCATTTATTTTAATTATGAAAAACAGCCTGTTGGAGCAAATATAAAAAGTGTGCATCAGTTAATACAAATAAAGCAATATTTATAAAATAAAAATATTTTAGTTTTGAATTCAGTTTTTATGAGTGCCAGTAAGATAGTTTTAAGTTTAATTATAATAATTTGCTTTCAAAGTTGTACAAAAAATGTTGATTTTGATCAAATTGATGACGCTAATATACACACCACTTATCTATCAACTTTGGTATATTTAAACTTAACAGCACCCAAGTTTTTAGATACATTTAATCAGGAAATAGCTATAACTACCGATGCTGTTGAAGCCACAATTTCTCAAGATTCAAAATCCTATTTAGAAAAAGTTGAATTTACGGTAGTAACTAATAATTCGTTTCCTAGAAATTTTGAACTTAGTATTATTTTTTATGATGCATTTGGAATTCCAATTTACACCTTGCAGCCAACTATTGTGGCACCTCCAAACTCTTCGGAATTGACTACTATTATTGAAATTCCACAAGTTGATATTCCTATTATTTATGAAACAAGGTCTTTTGGCTTTTATATTTACCTCTCACCGAGCAGTGATGGAAGTATAATTTCTATGAATGATACAGCAACGTTAGATTTAAAATCTTCAGTTAAATTATTTTTTAACTATCGAAAAATATGAGAAAACTAGTACTAGTTAGTTTTCTTGTATGTGCTTTTGGTTATGCCCAAAACAAACAAGTTTTGTATGATTTTGCGAGTCTTCCACAAACATTACTGTTAAACCCTGGGGCTGAGGTAGACTATAAGTTTCATGTTGGTTTACCTTTGTTATCACAACTAAGTGTTCAAGCTGGATTCACAGGATTTTCGGTTTATGATATTTTTGCTGATGATGGTATTGATATTAATGATAAGATTAGAAATGCAGTAAACAATTATGGAACTACTGAATTTATGACTTTTAATGAGCAATTAGAAGTTTTAAGTGGAGGGTTTCGTTTAAAAAATGACTCTTATTTAAGTTTTGGCTATTATCAAGAACTTGATTTTTTAGCTAAAATTCCACGCGATATAGTAGATTTGTTTTATGATGGAAATACCAATATTGATAGACGATATTCAATCAATAAATTAAGCGCCAGAACTGAATTATTTGGAGTGCTTCACATTGGTTTGTCAAAAAAAATTAATAAAAAATTACAAGTTGGCGCTAGGTTTAAAATATATTCCAGTGTATTTCACGCAACTTCCAAACTTAATACAGGTTCATTTTATACAGAAGAAGGTACAAATAATAGGTATTCACAACATTTAGAAAATGTAAATTTTTTAATGCAAACTTCAGGAATGTTTTTGGATAATAATGAAGAAGTGAATGGTTCTTATATGAAAAGCAAGTTGCTTTTTGGAGGTGATTTAGGAGTAGGAGTAGATCTGGGTTTTACGTACCGACCTAAAAAACAATGGATTGCTACTGCGAGTGTTCTGGATTTAGGTTTTATAAAGTATTCTAAAGATATAGAATCATATAGAATTAAGGGAAACTATGAAGTTGAAGGATTTCAATTGCTTTTTGACCCCAATAATCCTCAAAATTATTGGAATGATTTAAAAGATGAATTTGACAATAGCATTGTGTTAGATACTTTATATAAAAGTTATATTACATTACGTCCTGTAAAATTAAATGGTTCTATTAGCTATTCTTTTGGTCAGCAATATGATGATTGTAGGTTTTTAATAGACCCGAAAACTTATTTAAATAAAGTTGGGCTTCAATTATATTCAAATATAAGTGCAGTGCATTCGTATGTAGCAGCAACGTTGTTTTATGAACGAAGATTAGGAAAACATTTACAAACTAAAATTACCTATACCGCCGATCCGTACTCTTTTTCAAATATTGGAATGGGCTTATCAACAAAGTTTGGTATTTTTAATGCTTATTTTGTTGCTGATAATTTACTGAGTCTGCGTAATTTATACAATGCCAAAAGCACTAGTTTTCAATTAGGAGTAAATTTTATAATGAATCATAATAATTAGTACATTTACAAAGATCAATATAAAATAATAGTGTCCAAATTTATACAATTATGAATAAATCATTTTCCATTAGCCTTGTTTTTATACTTTTTTGTTCCATACTTTTTGCTCAAAATAACATAAATTCATATAAATATATTTTAGTTCCAAAACAATTTGAATTTCAAAATGTTGAAGATCAATATCAATTAAATTCATTGACAAATTTTTTGTTTAATAAAGCGGGGTATACAGTTTTATATACCGATGAACAATATCCTGATGATTTGGCTAATAATAGTTGTTTAGCATTGAAAGCTAAAGTGAACAAAAATTCAAGCATGTTCAAAACAAAAATGACGATTGATTTATACGATTGTAAGAACAAAATAATCTTTTCAACTAAAGAGGGATCCTCCAAAGAAAAAGTTTATAAAAAAGCATATCAAGAGGCAATAAGAGATGCCTTTGTTGATTTAGAAGAACTAAATTATGCATATGATAGTTCGTTAAATGACCAGAATAAAAATAGTATTGAACCTAAAGAAATAGTGATAACTCCTACTGAAATTAAAATTCCTATGGTTAAGGAAGTTGTTGCTGAGCCCATAACTAATAAAATTACACCTGTAGAGGATGTAAAAGTAGTAGTATTAAAAGAAGCAGAGGATGTGAAAATAGCACCTTCTATAATTGCTGAAAAACAAGATGTAAAATCTATTGAAGGAAAATTTAATTTTCAAAATTGGGGAGTAAGTACTATTTCAAAAAATGGAGATGATTTTATTGTTGTTGGAGGTGATGAAAATTTTGAATTTGCCACTATTTATAAAACGTCAAAACCAACTATTTTTATTATTAAATGGGTTGCATTTAAGACACCTCAGTTATTAGAGTTAGACTTACAAGGAAATTTAAAAGTTGATTCAGATAATGAATTAAAAATTTATAAAAGGATTGAATAATTTTGGCTAAAGCCAATTTGTTTCAAATTCATGTTTGTCCATAGCTAAAGCCTTTGGCAATTGAATTAAATTTTTTAAGATTTTGAATTGCCTCCAGATTTATCTGGAGGAACCTAAATTAATAATTGTATTTATTTTTCCACAGTTTTTTTAAAAAATCTCTAATGGTATTTTCTCTTGAGTTGTGCCCAGGTTCATAAAACTTTGTGTTTTCTAATTCTTTTGGTAAGAATTCTTGTACTGCAAAGTTATTTTCAAAACTATGGGCATACTTGTAGTTTTTCCCATAGTCTAATTCTTTCATTAATTTTGTAGGGGCATTTCTTAAGTGTAATGGTACTGATAAATCACCCGTTTCTTTTACCAAAGCTTGCGCTTTACCAATAGCTTCATAAGAAGCATTGCTTTTTGCAGAACTTGCTAAGTAAATAGCACACTGACTTAAAATAATGCGCGATTCTGGGAAGCCAATAGTATTTACTGCCTGAAATGTATTATTTGCTAAAATTAATGCTGTTGGATTTGCATTTCCTATATCTTCTGAAGCTAAAATAAGCATTCTTCTTGCTATAAATTTTGCATCTTCGCCACCTTCAATCATTCTGGCAAGCCAATAAACAGCTCCGTTTGGGTCACTTCCTCTTATTGATTTTATAAAGGCAGATACAATGTCATAATGTTGCTCGCCAGTTTTATCATATAAGACGGTATTTTTTTGAACTTTAGAGAGTACTAAATCGTTAGTAATGGTAATTGGTTCATCTTCTGAATTCACTACCAATTCAAAAATATTGAGTAATTTTCTGGCATCACCACCTGAAATCC
>NZ_JBFFOE010000153.1:0-4363 GCF_041562875.1 Lutibacter sp.
GGAAACGGAACTAAGAACATTATTGACCAAAGTAAGGGTTTGAAAGAATATAGTTTTTTTCTCCATAAAAAGAAAGCTGCCAATCCCATAATGGCTATAAAAATAGTTCCTAAACCAACCATAATATGATAGGAATAATAGAGAGCAGGAATATTAGTGGGTAATTCTTCTTTTTTAAATTGATCCATTCCTGGAATTTGTTTATTCCAGTCTTGATATGTTAAAAAACTTAGAATGTTTGGAACGGCTATTTTATTGTCTAATTTTTTTCTTACCATATCAGGTTGTCCAATAAGTACAATCTCGGCTCCAGCTTCTTCAGTTTTAAAAATCCCTTCCATTGCGGCAAATGCTGCAGGTTGATATTTAGCAACATTTTTAGCATTTAAGTCTCCCGTTGGAAAAGCAAGAAGTAAACTTGAGACCAATCCAAAGATGATTCCTGTTTTTAAAAATAATTTACCGTATTCAATGTTTTTATTTCTTAATACATAAAAAGCACCAATACTTGCAACTACAAAGGCTGAGGTTGTAAGAGATGCAATTTGGTTGTGTAAGAAAGCTGGAAATAGCCAAGGATTACTAAACAATGCTGAAAAATTTTCTAGTACAAATTTACCATTTTCCAAAATCTCATAACCTACTGGGTGTTGCATCCAAGCATTAGTAGCCAAAATTAAATATCCACTAGCCCAAGATCCTAGGAAGACTAAAAAACCTGTTAAAAAATGTAGCTTTTGTCCCATTAGTTTTTCACCAAAAATAAACAAGGCTAAGAATGAAGATTCTAAAAAGAAAGAAAACAGTCCTTCCATAGCTAATGTTTGACCAATAATGCCTCCTGTAAGTTCAGAAAATTTAGCCCAATTGGTTCCAAATTGAAATTCCATAGGAATTCCAGTTACAACTCCCATTGTGAAATTAACAGCAAATATTTTCATTAAAAATTTAGCTGCGTTATTGTATTTTTCAATGTTAGTTTTTAAAAATCGCCATTTATAATAAACAATTATTAATGATAAACCCATTGTTAATTGGGGAAATATATAGTGAAAAGTGATAGTAAAGGCAAATTGCAATCTATCGTAGAAAATCATATCTTCCATAATGTTTCTGATTTTTAAATCAGAAACAAAATTACAATTTTATTAGTAATACTATGTTCTTTAGATAACATAAGAAGTTAAA
The DNA here is from genome assembly GCF_041562875.1 of Lutibacter sp. GTDB lineage: Bacteria > Bacteroidota > Bacteroidia > Flavobacteriales > Flavobacteriaceae > Lutibacter. Next base: position 1,189 of record NZ_JBFFOE010000153.1, read on the forward strand.
AAAAGAGTAATTAAAACGTGATGATGCATAACTTTTTAATTTAAAGAATGCCACTAAAATAATATTAAAAAAAGTTATAATTAATTACTTCTGTCTAAAATAAATTACAATTGGCACACCTTTAAAATCATAAATTTCACGCAATTTGTTTTCAACAAAACGTTTGTATGGCTCTTTAACGTATTGCGGTAAGTTACAGAAAAACACAAACTGAGGTGTTGGTGTTGGTAACTGCATGCAATACTTTATTTTAACAAATTTACCTTTAATAGCAGGTGGTCCATGATGTTTTACAATATCTAACATCGTCTCATTTAACTTACTAGTTGGAATTCGTTTTTTTCTATTTTCAAAAACTTCAACAGCAGTTTCAATTGCTTTAAAAATACGTTGTTTGGTTAAGGCACTAATAAATAAGATTGGAACATCAGTAAATGGAGCAATTTCTCTTCTAATCTTAGCTTCAAAATCACGCATGGTATTGGTTTCTTTTTCAATCAAATCCCATTTGTTCACTAAAATTACAACACCCTTTTTATTTTTTTCGGCTAACCAAAAAATATTTTCATCTTGTCCTTCAAAATCACGAGTTGCATCAATTACTAAAATTGCAACATCACAATATTCAATGGCTCTAACAGCTCTCATAACTGTGTAAAACTCTAAATCTTCTTTTACTTTTGATTTTTTTCTAATTCCAGCGGTATCAATTAAATTAAAATCGAATCCAAAACGGTTGTATTTTGTATCTATAGAATCTCGCGTAGTACCAGCAATATCAGTTACAACAAATCGGTCTTCACCAATTAAAGAATTGATAAAAGATGATTTTCCTGCATTAGGTCTACCAACCACAGCAAAACGAGGTAAAACATGTTCTTCCTCAGCTTCATCTTCTAATTTTTCAGCTAAAGCATCTAATAATTCGCCAGTTCCACTTCCATTCATTGAAGAAATTGTATAGTATTCTCCTAAGCCAAGATTGTAAAATTCAACCGCATCTGCATCACGCATAGCATTGTCAACTTTATTAATTGCCATAAAAATTGGTTTTTTTACTTTACGTAAAAGATTGGCAACTTCAGTATCCATTGGAGTAATTCCACATTCTACATCAACAACAAAAACGATAATATCAGCTTCATCAATAGCTAATTGAACTTGCTTTCTTATTTCTTCTTCAAAAACATCATCTGAGCCAATTGCGTAACCACCAGTATCAATTAGTGAGAAATTTTTTCCATTCCAATCACTTTTCCCATAATTTCTGTCACGTGTAACACCACTTATTGAATCAACAATTGCCTCTCTTCTTTGTACTAGGCGATTAAACAAAGTTGATTTCCCAACATTAGGTCTTCCTACAATGGCTACAATATTACTCATTAGGTTTTTTTTAATTTTTTGCAAAAGTAAGTAATTTTAATTTGAAAATTAGAGTATTACTATCTCTAAATTAGTTATTTGATAAAAAATAGTATATTTCAATCCTAAAAAAATCAAACAATGAGTGAGCAAAAGAATAGTGATGTTTTTTTACGTCCGAGGTTTAAAATGAATTTTAATGAAAGTCAACAAGAATTATTAAATAAGTTTAAGAAAAACTTAGAAGATGGAAACTGTAAATATTGTAGTAAAATTGTTGATGGGCATATTGTAATTGATGTTCCTGTTGAAGAAAATCATTTTTGGTCACCACAGTTAAATATTGAAATAGAAAAAACGGAAGATAATAAAACCATTGTTAAAGGCTTATTTGGTCCAAAACCACAAGTTTGGACTTTGTTCATGTTTTTTCATTTTGCGATGGCAGTTGCTTTTATTAGTTTTTTGGTAATGGCTTATGTGCAATGGACATTAAAAAGTGATTATTTATTTGCTTTAATTGTGGTAATTGGGTTGCCAATATTATGGGTAATCATGTATTTTTTTGGGCGTTTGGGAAAAAAAACTGGGCGCAAACAAATGAATGAACTTCATGAATTTATGATGAAAACATTAGATAAATAAGGTTTAAAGTTTTATAAGTGCAAAGGCAGCAAAGAACCAAAGCTAAAGTTTATACTTGAAAGAATAAAAGTGAACAATAAAAAACACACTTTAACTTTATATTAGATATAACTAATCGTTATAACCAAAACGACGTAATTGTCGTTTATCACTTCTCCAATTTTTATTTACTTTAACATACAATTCTAAGTGAATTTTTTTGTCGAAGAATTTTTCTAAATCTTTACGAGCTTCAATACCAACACGTTTTAAAGCAGCTCCTTTATGACCAATAATAATTCCTTTCTGAGTTTCACGTTCCACCATAATAACGGAACGTATTTTAATAATTTTTTCACTTTCAAAAAATTCTTCAGTGTCAACTTCTACTGAATAAGGAATTTCTTTTTTGTAATGTATTAATATTTTTTCACGAATTGCTTCGTTTACAAAAAAGCGTTCTGGTTTATCTGTTAATTGATCTTTTGGATAAAAAGCTGGAGATTCAGGTAAAACTTCTAGGATTCTATTAAATACACCTTCTACATTAAAATTTTCAAGTGCAGATATTATTGAAACTTCAGCATTTGGAACTTTCTCTTTCCAATACAATAATTTTTCTTCAACCTCTTCTTGAGAAGAAGTATCTATTTTATTAATTAATAAAAGAACTGGAATTTTGGAATTTTGAATTTTATTAAAGAATTTTTCATCTTTTAATTCTCTTTCACCAATTTCAACCATATAAATAAGTACATCAGCATCTTCAAAAGCTGATTTTACAAAACCCATCATAGATTCTTGTAATTCATAGGCTGGTTTTATAATTCCGGGAGTGTCAGAAAAAAGGATTTGAAAATCCTCTCCATTAACAATTCCTAAAATTCTGTGTCTGGTTGTTTGTGCTTTTGAAGTGATAATTGATAATCGTTCACCAACAAACGCATTCATAAGTGTTGATTTACCAACGTTTGGATTACCAATAATATTTACATAACCTGCTTTATGCTTCATTTTCAATATTTAAGGGTGCAAAGGTACTCTTAAATATTTTTATTTTAATAAATCTTGTTGGTTTTTTAAAAAAATGTGTATCTTTGCAGTCGAAATCGCGGGATAGAGCAGTAGGTAGCTCGTCGGGCTCATAACCCGAAGGTCACAGGTTCGAGTCCTGTTCCCGCTACTA
>NZ_JBFFOE010000154.1:0-4307 GCF_041562875.1 Lutibacter sp.
CTTCCTTGTAAAAAAATCATTTTGCCATCCACAAAATCAGTCTTTTTAGTTTCAGCAATATATAGCAATAAAGAATTTCGCGCCGCACTAATATGCATTGGCATAGATTCTTTGGTTAACGGAATGTATTTTGCTCCTGAAGTTGTACCTGAAGTTTTGGCAAAGTATAAAGGTTTCCCTTTCCATAAAATATCCGAATCACCTGCAACAACTCTTTCTATATATGGCTTTAATGCTTCATAATCACGAATAGGAACCTGCCTTTTAAAATCTTCATATGATTTTATATCACTAAAATTATGATCTTTTCCAAACGAGGTATTATTCGCTTGAGCAATCAAATCTTTAAAAACTTTTTGCTGTATTTCTACAGCATTGTTACTTTGTTTGTAAAATTTTGTTGCAATTAGTTTTGCAAATGGTTTTGCTAAAGTTGATTTAATACTCATTTTATTCGAAATCAATATAATTAGTTGGGTTTACTGGATATCCTTCATTCCACAATTCAAAATGTAAATGAGGTCCAGTACTATATTCTCCTGAGTTTCCTGCAGAAGCAATTACTTCACCAGATTTTACTAAATCTCCTTGATGTTTATGTAAAGCTCCATTATGTTTGTAAATTGAAATAAATCCGCTTGAATGTCTTACAATAATTACATTACCTGTCTCTGCAGTCCATTCTGCAAAAATTACAATTCCATCAGCTACAGCTTTAATTGGAGTTCCCATTTCTACAGCAACATCAACGGCAAAGTGTTTTTTTTCTAAATTATAACCATCAGATATTGTTCCAACAACTGGTGCAAAAAATACAATTTCAACATTTTTTGTAGCTTCATTAAAAATACTATACCTATCAGAGCTTTCTATTTCTTGCCTAAATTGTAAATCTTCTAAAGAGGGTTCAAAATTCATGGAGTCTTTATTGTAATGAATCGCCTGAAAAGCGGAATCTTTATCAAAAAGAACTTCAGAAACTTCACCCGTTAACAATGCTCTAACTTTTTGAATATAAAGGTTATTTACTTCTAAAACTTGCTTTAAAGAATCTGCTTTGTATACCAAGTTGGTGGCCTCTATTTTTAGTTGAGTTGAAGAATAACCAGGGATATATTCTCTTAAAGTTGTAAAAGCAATTAAAAAAATGGTTCCAACAATTAAAGCTATGGAAAATAAACTACCTAAAATAAATACATTTAATCTTGTTAATTTAAATGATAACTTTTCTTCAAAAGTATTTTCATTTAATACTACCAAACGGTATTTATGAGTTAATTTTTGCCTGAATTTTCTTTTATCTTGAGGTTTTTTCTCCATAATTCTAGTTGAAACAAATATACAACGAAAATTTATTAAAATAATTTCAATCTACTTTTTCAGTGGTGTTAAAAATTAGCCAATTTTACTATTTATAAAAGTTCATTTCATCAATATATTTCCAAACATTTTCTGGTAACATAGTACTTATATCTTTTTTTTCTTGAAGTGCTTTTCTTATAAAAGTTGAAGATATTTGAATTATTGGAGCATTTACTTTATGGATTTTTGGATGCGTTGAAAATTCATGTTCCGTCTTTCCATCAGAAATTCTTGGATATACATATAACTCATAATTTTGAAGTATTGCTTCATAATTTTTCCACTTATGAAATCCTTTTAAATTATCTTCTCCCATAATTAAACAGAATTGATGATTTGGGAATTTCTCTTCAAATTGAACCAATGTATTTATGGTGTAATTTGGTTGAGGTAAGTTAAATTCAATATCAGATGTTTTTAATTTAGGGTAATTTTCTACAGCTATATTTGCAATTGCTAATCTGTGATGATTGCTTAACATTGCTATTTTTTTCTTAAACGGACTTTGAGGTGTTACTACAAACCAAACCTCTTCTAAATCTGAGAATTCAACCATGTAATTTGCAATAATCAAGTGCCCAATATGAATTGGATTAAATGTGCCAAAAAACAATCCTATCTTCATTTATTTTATAAAGTTTTCTACTAAAATGTATGCCTCTTTTTTAGCGGTATCTAAATCATTATTCACCAAAATAACATCAAAATCGTTAGCATATTTTAATTCTTTTTCAGCTTTAGCAACACGCTCTTGTATTTTTTCTTCACTATCTGTTTGCCTATTTCTAAGTCTGCGTTCCATTTCTTCAATGGAAGGCGGCTGAACAAAAATAGCCAAGGTTTGTTCAGGGAATTTATTTTTTATACTTAAACCACCAACAACATCAATATCAAAAATTACGTGTTTTCCTAATTTCCAAATTCGTTCTATTTCCTTTTTTAAAGTGCCATAAAAGTTATTGGTGTAAACTTCTTCCCATTCAATAAAATCATCTTTTTCAATATGTTTTTGAAATTGCTTCAACGAAATAAAATAATAGTCTTTTTCGTTGATTTCTTTTCCTCTTTTTTCTCGTGAAGTTGCAGAGATAGAAAAATCTAGGTTTAATAATGGTTGCTTCAATAAATGATGTACAATAGTAGTTTTACCCGAACCAGAAGGTGCTGAAAAAACTATCAGTTTCCCGTCTTTTTTCACTGTGTTATTCTTTTATAAAACGTTCAAATTTTGTTCTTTTATTTTTTCAAGTTCATCTTTCATTTGAACTACTAATTTTTGCATATCAGCAAAGTTAGATTTTGAACCAATTGTGTTAATTTCTCTACCTATTTCTTGCGTAATAAACCCAAGTTTTTTTCCGTTTGAAATTTCTTCATTTAATTCCTTTCTAAAATAATCTAAATGATTTTGTAATCGAACTTTTTCTTCGGTAATATCTAATTTTTCAATGTAATAAATAAGTTCTTGCTCAAATCTACTTTCGTCTATTTTAGCTTCCAATTCAGCAATAGATTTTTTAATCTTTTCTTTTACGTGTTCAATACGTTTTGGATCTTCTTCAATTACTTTTTCAAGCAAATCTTCAATAATTGAAATACGTAATTCAAAATCAGCAAGTAGCACTTTTCCTTCATCTAATCTGTACTCATTAATTTTTTCAATAGTTTCACTTATTGCAATTTCAATTTGCTTCCACTCATCTTCATCTAATTCTTCTCTTTCTGTTTTTAAAGAATCGGGTAACCGAACTGCCATTTTTAGCAACTCAATGTCGTCATTAGAATCAACAATAGTTTTTAATTGATTCATATATTCTTTTACAATCGTTTCATTTATTTTAGAAGAAAGTTCACCTCCATTATTTTCTATATAAATAGAAAAATCAATTTTTCCTCTTTCTAAAGCTGAAGCTAATTTTTTACGAATATCTAACTCCTTTTCTCTGTAGTAAGAAGGAATACGAACATTTAAATCTAAACTTTTACTGTTTAACGATTTTAATTCAATCGTTATTTTTTTAGTTGAAATTTGTAATATGGTTTTACCATATCCGGTCATTGATTGTATCATCTAATTCTTAAATTTGAGCAAATTTACAAATTTTATAAATAGCATTTAAAATACCACTTTTTCATTTCTAAATTATTGTTTTTAATCATATTAAATCACATATTAGATTGTCAGCGATGGGTGACGATGCTTTGACAGTTTCTGTAATTAAAGTTTTTTTGAAACCTTTATTTTCCGATTTAAATAATGTACTTTTTAAACAGTTTAAAACTTAAGCAATATTGCATAAAATTTTTACTGCATAGAATATGTAATTAAAAAGGCTCACAATTTGCGAGCCTTTTTAAAATCTATCTTTTTTTATTAATCCAATGCTGGAATTCTAAGAACTTGCCCTGGATAAATTTTATCAGGATCCGTTAGCATTGGTTTGTTTGCTTCAAAAATTAAAGGATATTTCATGGCATCTCCATAATATTTTTTTGCAATTTTACTTAAATATTCACCTTTCACAACGGTATGAAACTGAGCTTCTGGCGCTTCAATTACAACAGTCATTCTATCGTCAACTGAAGCAATTCCTTCAGTATTTCCAATAACTAACACTACTTTTTCACGTGTTTCTTGTGAATTTGCTTGCCCCCATACTATTGCGCTATCATTATTAACTTCAATGTTTAAATCTAATACTTCAAAACCTAAAGTTTCAATTACATTGGTTAATTTACTTGCTTTTTCTTTCGCTATTTCTGCTTTTAATGTTGCTGATTCAGTGGCTTCTTCTGCTGTAGTTTTTCCAATTCCAAAAACTTTAGCTCCTGCATTCTTAATAAATGAAAATAATCCCATACCTTTTTTTGTTTTAAATTAAAAGTTTATTAACTACTAATATACAAAATTAACCTGTTTTATTTTATATTTTTATAATTATAAA
>NZ_JBFFOE010000155.1:0-4293 GCF_041562875.1 Lutibacter sp.
AGCGCTCCATCTGGAACTTATGAATATTGGGTTAATTATTATGACTATTGTGTAACTGAAGGTGCTGAGTCTAGCTTTACATTAAGAGTCATCCAAAATGGAGTTGTAAAAGTTACAAAAACTGGAACGATGAGTGTTGTTAATGGCGATACTGTACATTGGACTTATGTACAATAAAAAATGTAATTAAAGAAGCTGCTGAAAAATAAATCTAAGCAGCTTTTTTTATATCCGAATCATTAAGTTATAAGATTTGTGAAGAAAAATTTAATTATATTTTACTTGTTCTTAGAAAATAATAGTTGATAAATGACTGCAGATGTAGCTATTAAAAAAGTGAGTGTCATTAATACACCTGAAAACATAATAATATACTTAAACCATAAAATACCACTCCAGAGGAAATAAATCCCCCCAAAAGTTAAAAAAACTGATATAAATGGCTCTATCATTAAAAAATATTTCAACTTTTTATTTATAGAAGTCGTTGACAAAATTAGTGATAATAAAAAGAAAATTACAGACATTGATAAGATGTGGTTATGCACAATTGTCAATATTTCTCGCTCATTTTTTTTAAATTTCATTGTTTCTGCGTCTTCATCATCTTCATTTCCTAAATAATGAGATTCAACACCTTTTGGCTGCATAGAAGTTGTGTTATTAACAAAACTTAAACCTCCATAAAACCCAACACTCAATGTAATTATAAAAACAAAAATAACCGCCTTTATTTCTTTAGGAAACTGATGTATCAATCCGTGTACTTCCATTATAATTGTTTTTTTGTATTTAAAATTGCAATAGTTCTAAATAGTTTATTCACTTCATTCGTCATTGATTTTGCTGAAATAGTTGCTCCTGAAATAGCAGCAATATCTTTCTGATAAATCAAATTATCTGTCGTAATCTTTCCTATAAATTGTTTTAACCAACGGGTACTTCCTACTTCACCCCCGTGATCTTCTCTATAAACCAATATCTTAACTTTAGAAACTACAAGGTTTTTATCAAAAATAACAATAAAATCAAAATAATCTGCCTTTCCATAGGCATGTCCTAAATAATAGAACCCTTGCAAAGCATCTTCACTTATAATCTTGAAAAAATTTGTTTCAGTTATTTTAATTGGTAATGATTCATTAATTTCATTTGAAATTGGAATTGCTTGTTTTGTAAATGTGTCAATTTTAAAAATAGCTTTTACTTCTTTTTCAATTAAAGCATCAATTTTATTTGACATTGTAAAACTTGTGCTTATTAAAAATAAGATTGTTATAAACGCTAATTTCTTCATACTAATAACATATTAAATTAATGTAAGATTTAATTTTAAAAAAATTGTTGAATAAATTTTCTGTTATATTGAGTTCATTCTGTCCGATTGTCATACTGATTGTCACACTGAGCTTGTTGAAGTGTTTTGAAAATTTAACTAACACCCTAAAGTCTTCGACAAGCTCAGACTGACAATTATATATTTTATTTTAGAACCAGATTGCTACTCCTGCATTAAATTGTTTACTTGTATCACTTCCAGATACTCCATTATTTATTAATTGGTAATCAACTTTAAAAGCTGCTCCTTCTGCAACTTTATAGTTTAATCCAAAAATTAGTTCATCTTTATCAAAAGCTTTATTAGCTACTAACGCTCCCTCAGTATCAGCATGTGTGTTGTATTTTTCGTAACGTACAAATGGAGTTAATTTTTCTACTCCTTTTAAATCAAAGTTATAAGCTACTTCAGCATACATCCCATTCATTTTAGAACCTAAATCTTTTCCCGTTAAAGTATTATATGCTTCTGTATCGTTTAATGTTGTTGTTATATATTGTCCTCTTAACTCCAAATCATTGTATTTGTAACGAGCATCCAATCCAATCATAGAAACACCAACTGTTGAAGCTTCTATTGAAGTATCATCTGTTTGAGTTTTGCCAAAATAACCAGATACACCAAGTCTTAAACCATGAATACCATAATAATCTAACTTCGCAGAAAAATTTGGAGAACTTACCACAGACTCTGCTCCTTTTTGACGCCCTTTTCTTAAACCGTCTGATCCACGTAATGCACCAACACCATCAACATATGATTTAAATCCATTAAATAAATATGCTTGGTATTTTAAAGATGCATTGTCAATGTTTCCTGAAACACCAACTCCTAATTCTCTCCAAGTTGTAGGAACAATCACGTTATCTACATTTGGACGCTCAACACCATAAAATGTAGTTGGCTCATGAAACTCATTAATAATACCCATTGGTACCAGCATTAAACCCGCTAACACATTTACATTTTTGTTTACTTTGTACTTTAAATAGGCTTGTTCTACATAAACTTCCTCCACATGTTCATACTCAATTTCTGATACAAAACTTACTTTCTCATTGAATTTGTAACCAAAAAGCAATACCATTCTATGAACATCTAAATTACCTGCTTCAGAACCATCTGGCTCATTATAATCAAGTTGTGCATATCCTCCAATAGTTAAACCCTTGGCAATATTTTCTCCAAGCATTTTATGACCTGCATTTTGAAAATCTTCACTTGAATTTTCTTGTGAAAATCCTACTAAACTAATTAACATTACTGTTAAAATTAAACTTACTTTTTTCATTTTTTAATAATTATATTTATTTAGACTTGTTCTTAATAACAGTGCAAATATATATAAGTAACATATATTACAAAAGCATTATTTAGATTAATTCTAAATAGTATGACTTATGTCATCTTTTTAAATTTGGTAAATCTATAACGAATTGAAATTGAAAAGTTTATGAAAAAATTTTTAATGCCTCATTGTAAGCACTCTCAAAACTCATGGCCTGAATATTGGTAAAACATTTTTGTTGGTTAAAATAAGAAATCAATTTCTCAGTGGGCATATTACCAGTTAAATCATCTTTTGCCATTGGGCATCCTCCATAGCCCATTATAGCTCCATCAAACCTATTACAACCAGCTTTAAAAGCTGCATCAACCTTTTCAAACCAAGTAGAAGGTGTTGTGTGTAAATGTGCTCCAAACTCAATTTTAGGATAAGCTGGAATTAAATTAGCAAATAAATAATTTATAATCGCTGGGGTTGAACTTCCAACAGTATCAGATAATGATAAAATTTTCACACCCATTTTAGAAAGTTTTTCTGTCCATTTTGATACAATATCAACATTCCAAGGATCACCATATGGGTTTCCAAAACCCATAGATAAGTATGCGACTACTTCTTTATTTGTTTTTGCAGAAATATTTAATAATCCATCTAGAATTACAATAGACTGCTCTATTGTTTTCCCTGTATTTCGCATTTGAAAATTTTCTGAAATAGAAAATGGATATCCTAAATAATCTATTTCTTCAAACTTTATGGCTTCTTCAGCACCACGAATATTAGCAACAATAGCTAATAATTTGCTTTCAGTTTTACTTAAATCTAATTTAGCTAACACTTCAGCAGTATCACGCATTTGTGGAATTGCTTTTGGGGAAACAAAACTACCAAAATCTATAGTGTCATAACCAACTCTTAATAAAGCATTTATGTATTGTGCTTTTGCTTCTGTAGGGATAAAATGAGATTTAATACCTTGCATGGCATCTCTAGGGCATTCTATGAGTTTTACGTTTTTCATCCTTGTTCAAATATACAAAACCAATTAAGAAAAAAGTATAAAAATAGCAATCCCTATAAAGACTAAAATTTTAAACCATTTAATTTTTGAATTAAATGTTGGATGTGTTTTTAAATACGTTGCAAAATTGCCAGATAATATGGAAACCATAGAAAAAATTAATAATGCCTGCAACATAAACAAACCACCTAATACATAAAATTGAAGTACCGTACTCTGAGTTTTACTGTATAAAAATCCAGGAAAGAAAGCCAAAAAGAAAATGGATACTTTCGGATTTAAAACATTCATTATAAACCCTTGTTTAAACAGTTTTATTAAACTTTTACGATTCGCTTTTGTAGTTAACAATACTTCTTCGTCAGATTTAAAAGCATCGTAAGCCAAATACAATAAGTACAGCGCACCAAATAATTTAATTCCAAAGAATATAGTTTCTGACTGTTTTAATAGTGCTGAAACACCAAAAGCTACTAGTGATGTATGAATAACAATTCCTAAAACTAAGCCAACTGCAGTTGCAATTCCATATTTTTTGCCATTGGTTACACTTTGTACCAACACATAAATAATATCTGGGCCAGGCATTATGGTGAGCAGCATAGAAGCTCCTATAAATGATATGAGAATTTCGTAATTCATTTA
>NZ_JBFFOE010000156.1:0-4124 GCF_041562875.1 Lutibacter sp.
CTTATTGATGCCTTAACCGATCCTATTATGGGCTATATTTCAGACAATACAAGTTCTAAATGGGGAAGAAGAAAACCTTATATTTTTATTGGTAGTATTATTACAGGAATCTCTTTTATGGTAATGTGGCAATTGTATCCTGAAAATTCTCAAACCTATAATTTCTTTTTCTTTTTAGCAATGTCAATTGTGTTTTATTTTGGTTATACCATTTTTGCTACACCGTTAATAGGATTAGGATATGAAATGACACCAGACTACAATGAACGAACACGTTTAATGGGTTCTTCTCAGTTAATGGGGCAAATCGCTTGGATGATTGCACCATGGTTTTGGTATATTATTTACCTTCCTTCATTTGCTGAATCAGCTCCTGAGGGTGCTAGAATTTTATCTGTTTGGGTTGGTGCTTTATGTATGATTTTAGGTATTATGCCTGCCCTATTTTGTAAAGAAAAATTACAGCCAGATTTAAAAGGGCAAACAAAATTGTCAATGAAGGAATTTGCTGGTAATATGAAGGAATTCGTCAAAGGAATAAAACAAACTATTTCAAATAAACCATTTCTTAAATTATGTGGAGCCACTTTTTTAATTTTTAATGGGTTTCAAACCATTGCTCAATTTGCATTTTTTATTATTATATTTTATCTTTTTAATGGAGATTCAGTTATGGCAGGACAATGGCCAGCTTGGTTTGGAACAGTAAGTGCTATGGCAACTGCCTTCTTGGTAATTCCTATAATTACCTATATGGCAACAAAAATTGGAAAGAAAAATGCTTTTATTGTAGCTACGCTTATTTCTATTGTTGGGTATGCGCTTAAATGGTGGGGTTTTGATCCTAGCAATCCTTGGTTAATGTTTTTACCTATACCATTAATGTCTTTTGGAATTGGAGGATTATTTACTTTAATGATGTCTATGACTGCCGATGTTTGTGATTTGGATGAATTAAATAATGGATTACCTCGCCGTGAAGGAACATTTGGAGCAGTTTACTGGTGGATGGTTAAATTAGGAACTGCTGTTGCTTTACTTACAAGTGGTGCAGTTTTAAACTTGGTTGGATTTGATGAAAATGCCGTTTCTCAGACTGCTGAAACAATGACGAATTTGCGTATTGCAGATATTTTAATTCCTATTGTTACTGCAGTAATGGCGATTATTGTGATGTGGAAATATGATGTTACAGAGGAAAAGGCACATGAAATTAGGGAGGTGTTAGAAGCTCGTCGTGGTGAATTTCAACCAAAAGAAAAGGAAGAATTTTCAATTGAAAAAGTAGTTATTTAAAACATGATGAAAGAGGTTATACTAAATTAAAGAAAAAACAACATCAATATGAAGCAATTCAAAATACTACTTTTTACGAGTTTTTTATTATTAAATGGTGCTATAGAGTCTTGTACAAATAAAATTGATAATGATGTTGTAACTGTTTCTGAGCGAAAAATATTAGTAAATAATGAACCGTATTTAATTAAAGGAATTTGTTATCATCCCGTTCCAAAAGGAAGTGATAAAAGGAGTTTTAGTAATTTAACGGAAGATCTAGCTTTAATGGTTGAAGCTGGAATAAATACTATTAGAGTTTATTCACCAATTGATGATAAAGCAGTTTTAGATGAAATTGATGCTGCGGGACTCAAGGTTATTATTGGTTTTGGCTACAACCAAAATGGAAATTTTGATATACTTTCAGGCTCATTTATCAATTACATAACTACCTATAAAAACCACAATGCCATCTTATTATGGGAATTGGGTAATGAATATAATTATCATCCAGAGTGGTTTGGTGGTGATATAAAAAACTGGTACGCAGCTTTAAATACTGCAGCTGATTTAATTCATCAAACTGATGAAAATCATCCAGTTGCAACAGCACATGGAGAATTACCTGATGCAATGACACTTTCATTAACTGATAACATTGATGTTTGGGGAATAAATGTATATCGTTGGGACAATCCAGTAAGTATTTTTGCAGAGTGGAGTGTAGTTAGTTCTAAACCAATGTATCTTTCTGAAGCAGGAGCTGATAGCTATATGACTATTTCAAAAGGTGTTTATGAGCAAGGTCCAAATGAAATAGCTCAAGCTGACGCCACCAAGAAAATTTTGGAAGGTGCTTTTAGTGCTCCCGACATTTGCTCAGGCGTAACCTTATTTGCATTTGTAGACGAATTATGGAAAGCAGGTAATAATAGTGAGCTAGACCCAGGTGGTTGGGCTCCAAATAGCAGTGGTGTTCCTTATGATGGAACTCCAAATGAAGAATATTGGGGAATTGTAAATATTGATAGGAGTACTAAAAAAGCATACGATATAGTCAAAAATATTTATACAAGTCTATCAAATAATAAGTAAATTATAGGATAAATTAAAATTATAAAAAATGTCAGTTAGAAAAGATAAAATAATGGCATTGGCAGGAGAAAATTTTGCTAATAAAACAAACAAAGAGTTACAATCTTTATTTGCTAAGGTAATAGAGAATGGTATGCACGGATTGGGTTTTAGTCCTTATCTTGAAAATCAAGAGCCTGGTGAAATTATTACAGAAGACCAGATAAGAAGAAGAATGGAAATTATAAAACCCTATACAAAATGGATTCGCTCTTTTTCTTGTACTGATGGTAATGAACATATTCCTCGAATTGCGCATGAATACGGAATTAAAACATTAGTTGGTGCTTGGCTTGGAAAAGATGAGGAAATTAATGAACAAGAAATTAAGAATATAATAGAAATAGCCAAAGCAGGACATGCAGATATTGTTGCTGTTGGTAATGAAGTGATGTATCGCGGAGATTTAGCAGAAGAAGAACTAATTAATTACATAAAAAGAGTAAAAGAAGCGCTTCCAAATATTCAGGTTGGATATGTAGACGCTTATTATGAATTTGAAAAAAGACCAAAAATCACAGAGGTTTGCGATGTAATTCTTGCAAATTGTTATCCTTTTTGGGAAGGTTGCCATATAGATTATTCGTTGGTATATATGAAAGATATGTACCATAGAGCAAAAAGAGCAGGACAGGGGAAAAAAGTTATTATTTCAGAAGCAGGATGGCCAAGTAAAGGACAAGTATTTCATGGAGCCCAACCTTCGGTTGAAAATGCTGTCAGCTATTTTATAAATACACAATTATGGTCAAAAGAAGAAGATATTGATATTTTCTACTTTTCATCTTTTGATGAACCATGGAAAATTGGAGGAGAAGGAGATGTAGGTGCTTATTGGGGTTTATGGGATAAAAATGAAAAATTGAAATATTAAAAATTACAAATCAAAACGATTACTACAATTATAAATAAAAATAACTAAATGAATTTAAAGACAGGATTAAATATAGAACCAGGCAAGGCTATTTGTTATTCTGGATTTAGAGAGGGGCAAAACCCAGGAGGGATTGTTCCAAGTTATGAAGAGATAAAAGAAGATTTATTAATGCTTCATAACCATTGGAAATACCTTCGCTTATATGATTGTGATGAACATTCTGACATTGTGTTGGATGTTATTCAAAAAGAAAAATTAAATTTCAAAGTAATGCTTGGCGCATACATTGGGGCTGAGATGAATAATTATGGTTGTCCTTGGGGAGGTTCTTATTCTGAAGAACAATTAACTGAAAATAAAGAAAGAAATTTAAGGCAAATTCAAAAACTAATTCGGTTAGCAAACCAATATCCAGAAATTATTTTTTCATTATCTGCAGGAAATGAAGCCACTGTTGATTGGACAGATCACTATGTTCCAGTTAAAAGTGTTATTAACTATGTGAAAATGATAAAAGAAGGAGCTAAGCAACCGGTTACTTTTTGTGAAAATTATGTGCCTTGGCTTGATAAGTTAAAAGGTTTGGTTGAAGTAGTTGATTTTATTTCAATTCATACCTACCCAGTTTGGGAATATAAGAATATTCATGAAGCATTAGAATATACGAAAGAAAATTATTTTGCAGTTGCAGATAAATATCCAAATAAACCTGTAATAATAACCGAAGCTGGTTGGGCAACAAATTCAAATGGAAGAGGTATTTGCCCAAGTAACGTAAGTGAAGAGCATCAGGAAATTTATTATAATGATTTGGTTAATTGGAGTTCAGAAGAAG
>NZ_JBFFOE010000157.1:0-4034 GCF_041562875.1 Lutibacter sp.
TGGTGCTGTTGTTGGTGGAGGTTCTGGTGTAATGAGCGATGTTGCAGCTGGCAAAACGGTAGTGGGTTATCCGGCAACCGATTCTAGAGATATGTTTAGGCAATGGGTAGCTTTAAGGAAACTTGGTAAAAGTTAATTTTTACAATTGATTTAACCCCGTTACCTACAATTTTGAAGCCGAGTTTATTTTATTGATTATTAGAATCTTCAGAACCCCATTTATCTAAACTTCTTAAAATACCTTCAAGAGATTGCCCTCTATCACTTAATTTATATTCAACTTTTGGGGGAACAACTGGAAAAACTTTTCTGGTAATAAGGCCGTCTTTCTCTAATTCTCTCACTGTTTGTGTAAACATTTTATTAGAAATTTCTGGAATCTTTTTCTGTAATATCCCAGATCGTAAAGCACCGTCTAATAAATGAAATAAAATTAGAGGTTTCCATTTAGTACCAATTAAATTCATGGTATAATTTAAAGGACAATTAACTTTTTTATTCAAAATATAAATTTTAAGTTACTGATAATCTTTATTTTACTCTTTTAGGTAACTATACTACTTTTTAGTAAGTTATTGCTGATTAGGCAAATATAACTTAATTTTGCAATCTAAATTATAATATATGACAACTAATAAAAATTATCCAAAATCCTTTTCACATATTGGTATTACAGTTCCAAATATAAAGGAAGCAGTAGAATTCTATTCTGAAGTTATGGGATGGTATATAATTATGGAACCCTCTAAAGTTAAAAAAGAAAGAGAAACAGCTATTGGACAAATGTGCATTGATGTTTTTGGAGAAGATTGGGAATCATTTGAAATTGCACATCTCTCAACTTCAGACGGAATTGGAATTGAATTATTCTCCTTTCCTAATGGAATAAAAAAAGCTCCTGAATTTAATCCTTTTAATACGGGCTTATTTCACTTTTGTGTTCAAGACCCAAATATTGAAGATTTAATTGAAAAAATTGTGGCCTACGGAGGTAAACAAAGAATGCAAATAAGAGAATATTATCCAAAAGATAAGCCATATAAAATGTGTTATGTTGAAGACCCATTCGGGATTGTATTTGAAATCTATACGCATAGTTATGAATTAACTTATTCTTCAGGCGCATACACAGAATAAAACTGGGGGATAGAAAAGTATAATCGAAATTGCTAAATTGGGTAAAATTGAATGTCTAAGAATATAAAGAAACTTTAAATTAAGATTTTTAATAATTGCAGCCAGCGAGTTCGATTTAGTAATAATCAATTATATTTGCTAGGAAAATGAATCCATATAAAATTATGAAAAAAGCATTAAAAGAAATAAAACCAGGTTTTGGACTGGGCAATTTAAAATTTGGAATGACTAAAGCAGAAGTTAAATTGATGCTTGGTGAACCTTCATTTATTGATGAATATTCTCATTCTGATTCAGATGAAGATTTAACGGAGTCATGGGAATATGATGAATTAGAGTTGTCAATTAGTTTTGATGAAGAGGAAGGTTGGAAATTAATTATGATTTCTGTGAATTCAGATTTTTATGAGTTGGAAGGTGTTTCATTAATTGGTTTAGGAGAAAAAGAACTTTTAAGAAAATTAGAAGCAATTAATTTAGGAAAATTAAACCTTGAAGATTCTTCAGAATATGATGGGCAAGATCAAAAAGTAATTGAAATTGATGACAAATCTATTAATTTTTGGATAAACGATGGTGTTTTAGATGAAATTCAATGGTCGCCTTTCTTTTTAGATGATGATACCATTGTTTGGCCAAAATAGGTTTATTCCCACCAAACAATAAAAATTTTATAAACTTCACCATTGGGCTGTTTTAACCAGCATAAGGGTGAAGTTTTGTTTTTAATTTCGGTTTCAATTTTAGGTAATATCTGTGTATAAGTTTTCCAGTTAATTTGAGTTTGTGTTTCTTGCAGCCAATTTATTTTTGAAGGAATATAAAACTTACAGTTGTCAAATTTTGATAATTCATTAAACGAAATATAAAATCCTTTTATACAATTATTATTAATTAATTTAAAAGAATTGTTTCTAAGTTGGAAAGGAACAAAGAGTTGTGCTTTAAAATAAACTTGTTGTTGAATATCTTTTACGTTAATATTTATACTTTTTAAAAATGGCAATGTTTGCTCTTTGTAAATTAAAGGAAACTGTTTTTCTTTCAGTTTTGTAAGTTTTGCAACTAAACTATCTTTTCTGTTTGGACCAATCCAATGTTCTAATTCAGTTTCTCCAACAGTCTCATCGTACAAATAAAATTTAAACATGACTTCTAAATGTATTGGGGTATTGTTTTGTTGAATTATAAAATCAATTTCCCCAACAGTTGTTTTTCCATTTTGGATTTGAATGTTTTCAGCTAAAATTTTAATGGAAGTGTACTGTTGTAATTCGTGACTTATAAACCGCTCTACACGTTTTCCTAAACGCAAATTTTTAGCAATACAACTATTGAACTTTGATGATTTTTCTTTAGTAAGTTCTAGTTGTTGTAATTCAAAAATAGTGTCAGATTCCCATAATAAGGGTGTGTTTAAAAAACCTTCATATTGTAATTGAATATCTTTAGAGTTTAAATCCATTTTTTAAAAAAAAAGAGTATTTTATTACTTTTTTAAACGTTAGTAATTAAACGAATTTAATAAAAAAAATAAATGTACTCTTGATTTTTTAATAATTTAAAAATGTTTTAAGCTGGTTGAAAGATTTTTGTAGCTAAAAACGGATAAAATACTCGTTTTTAGCAATGAATGGTAATAAATTACTTAAATTAGAGGTTTATTATAATGCTATGATGGCTAATCTTCAAAATTTATTAAAAATAACTTCATCAAAAAATGTTTTGAAAGCATTTTTAATTTTGGTTGTTGGAATTATTTTAACACTTATGTATACTTGGTATACTTATTTCAATATTGAAACACGAAATAAACTTGAATATAATGAGATTTGTAATGATATTAAAACAAAGGTAGAATTACGTCTTGGTGCATACGCCATGGTTTTAAGGAATGGTGCAGCTTTTATTGAAACTGTAGACACCATTACTCGAGAACAATGGGAAAAGTATAACAAAAAATCATATATTAATAAAAATTTACTTGGTATACAAGGGGTTGGATTTTCATTGATAATACCAAAAGAACAATTAAAAAAAAACATAGCGCAAATACAAAGCGAAGGATTCCCAAATTATACAGTTTACCCTACAGGTGATAGAGAATTATATACTTCAATTATTTATATAGAACCTTTTACAGAGCGAAATAAACGTGCTTTTGGTTATGATGTATTTTCAGAGCCAGTACGTAGAAAAGCAATGGAGTTAGCACGAGATTCTAATACTGCAATACTTACAGGGAAATTGCTTTTAGTACAAGAAACAGCTGAAAATGTACAAGCAGGTACTATAATGTATATGCCTGTTTATAAAAATGGAATGCCAATAAATAATATTGGTCAGCGCAAAGTAGCCGTTAAAGGGTGGGTATCTAGCGTATATAGAATGGATGATTTAATGGAAGGTATTTTAGGACGTAGGGATTTATTTCAAAATAATAAAATTCAATTGGAGATATATGATGAAAGCGTGTCTGAGAATTCTTTATTATATGACAGTCAAAAAAAAGATTCGTTATCTCATAAGGATTCTAAATCTCGTTTTGTTTCGTTACCACTTGAATTTAATGGTAAAAAATGGATATTGGTTTTTACACAACCCGAACAACAAGTGGTACCTTTTCAAGGTAGAGTGCTTATTGTTTTTATTGGTGGAGTTATAATAAGTTTATTGTTGTTTTTTTTAGCGTTGTCTATATTTAGTACATTATCCAGAGCTAAAATAATAGCTAAAGAATTAACAAAAGATATTAAAGAAAGTGAAGAGCGTTTTAAAAATATGTTCAATAATCACGCATCTATAATGTTGTTAATTGAACCAGAGAGTGGCAAAATTATTGGAGCAAATAATGCTGCTTCAAAATTCTATGAATATACTATAGAAGAATTATGTAA
>NZ_JBFFOE010000158.1:0-3997 GCF_041562875.1 Lutibacter sp.
ATGGGATCGACCTTTTAAATTAGTTTCTGAAATTTATTATAAAAATTTAACCAATGTAAACACCTATACTGTAGATAATGTTAAAATTAGATACAGTGCCAATAACAATGCAAAAGCGTACGCTACTGGTTTAGATTTAAGATTGAATGGCGAATTTGTACCAGGTACAGAAAGTTGGATAAGTGTTGGGTTTTTAAAAACAGAAGAAAATAGTGATGACAGAGGTTATATCTCACGCCCAACAGATCAACTATTTAAATTTGGGATGTTGTTTCAAGATTATGTTCCAAATATTCCAAACATAAAAATGTATTTAAATTTGGTATTTAATACGGGTGTCCCTGGTGGATCACCTTCTTATACAGATCCCTACCAATATCAAAATAGATTAAATGCATACAAAAGAGCCGATATAGGCATCTCCTATGTTTTTACCGATGCTAAAAATCAATATAATAGTGGTTGGAAAAGTAACTTTAAAGAATTTTCTGTCGGTTTTGAAATCTTTAATATGTTTGATGTTCAAAATGCGATTACAAATACATGGGTACGAGATGTATATTCAAAACAATTTTATGGCATTCCAAATTTTATGACCCAACGCGTTTTAAATATTAAAATGGATGTAAAATTTTAATCAATTTTTAAATTGATACCTAAAACTTAAAATTATGAATACAACAGATTGGTTAGGATTTATTGGAGTATTTCTAATTCTACTTGCCTATATTTTAAATATATTAGATCTAATTACC
Organism: Lutibacter sp.; assembly: GCF_041562875.1. Taxonomy (GTDB): domain Bacteria; phylum Bacteroidota; class Bacteroidia; order Flavobacteriales; family Flavobacteriaceae; genus Lutibacter. Next base: position 756 of record NZ_JBFFOE010000158.1, read on the forward strand.
CACAAAAATTTATACTTTATTCTTTTAAACTTCATTGGAGCTTCATTGGCTTGTTTGGCTTCAATACTTTTAAACTATTTGCCTTTCATCATTTTAGAAGGAGTTTGGGCTTTGGTATCTTTAATCTCATTCATAAAATATTATAAACAGAATCAATAATTTGTAATTCATGGCTAAAAAAGGACAAGCGAAAAACACAAAAAATAAAGCAAAGCACTCTAAATTAATGAATCAGAAGAAGGCAAAATTAAGAGAAGCTAAAGAATTGCGTACGAAACATCTTAAAGCTATTATACAAAAACAAAAAGAGGAATCTAATTAAACTTCAAAAAAAAAACCTCGTTTATGATTAAACGAGGTTTTAACAAAAAATATTATTTACCAGCTTTCTTTTCTCTTTTTGCTGCCTTTTTTTCTTTAGCAGTTTTAGCTGGTTCTTTTTTAACGGTTTTCTTTGCGTCTTGACTTTTTGCCATAATAGTATTTTTTAAAAGTTAATTTTTGTTTATTATCTATTTGTAAATGTAAAAAATGTTTTTTGTAGTTTCACAAAATATAATAACCTTTTATCTATAAAAGCATTTTAAGGTCTTATTGCTCTACTATTAGGAAATTTAACTACTTCTGAAACTTCCTAAAATTCAAATTTAATAGAATTCAAATAAACACATATCAACTTACAAGTCAATCATATACGCTATAGAAAAACTAACAACCCCTGTAGTATTAAGCTCTAATTCCTCACCAATTGGGTGTGGTAAATTAATGGTGTATTCTACTTCAAAATCAAATGAATTTACATTGTATTGCAAAGGAATACTTAATTGGGTGTTAATTAAATCAAACGTCTCATTTTGAAAATATTCTGTAACTAATTCACCATTAAAATAATAAGCTCTTGCAAGGTCTATGGTTTGTTTTCCAGCCGAAATACTTACTTGCGGCTTCAACTTTAAACTTGACTTATTTGTTTTTAATAAATTAAAAACAACATAACTATTGGAGGTTATTTGAAACGATTCATCCTCACCAAATAAGAGAGCTCCTGAAAGTTGAGTTCCTAAAGTTCTTTCTTTATTTCTAATACCTAACCCTATATTTAATGTATTGCTATATACAGAATTAAAAGCGTTGGAATAAAAATATTTGGTATAAGATGCATCATATTTAAATAACTTCTTTTTCCCGAAGTTTTTACCATACCCTACTGTTACAGTAGTAACATCCCAATTTGGCAGAAATTCACTATAATAAATACCTGATACACTAGCAAATAATCCGTTAGAGTTCACATAGGTAATTTGTGGACTTACATTGAACTGATCTATCCCTATATCGCGTCCTGAAAAATAAGTATTACTTGTATAGGTTGTAGAAATATATAAAAATTGATATTTTGAAATTGACGTTATTAAATCATTTATTAAATCATCTTCCATAAAAAATTCATCCACAAAATCATCTAATTCTTTTTCTTTAGTTGGCTCTTGTGCATAAATAAAAAAAAAGCCAAAACCCCATACCAATAATGTAGCAAAAAATTTCATTTATAACACAATTTTAATAAGTGATTGAATACATTCCCTCAACTAACTAAGTTAAGGCTAATTTATTAATTTTCTTAATTTTTACCGTGTTGTTTTCTATTTTCTTTTATAGTTTCTCTCAACTCATTAACACCTTGTGTCTCTTTATTGGTTTGCATTCTACTTCTTATTTGTTGGCGTTGCTCACTTGTAATGGTATTTTTAAACTGTTGTTTACTTTCTTGTACACTTGCTTTATGCTCTGATAGCATTGCTTTTTGAGCTTTCGTTAACGATGTCATTAAAGCATCATGTTTTTCTTGTTTTGTAAGTTTTGTATTTTCAAAAATAGCGAATTGCGCTTCATTAAAACTTGCTTTAAACAGCGCTCTATGCTTTTTTATTTGTTCTCTTTGCTCATTAATCATTAATAATTGCTCTTCAGATAAGTTTTCAAGTAACGCTGCATTATCCATTCCTTGATTTTCATTTAAGCTTTGGGATTGATTTTGTTGATTATTTTGCTTTTTTTCTTGAGCTTCTATACTTGAAATTCCAAAAAGAAACAAAAATGCGACCAACGATATTATTTTTATAGATTTCATCTTTTGTATTTTTTTACTTATAAATAATTGTGTTATTATTAGACCTTTACTTCTTATTATTTATTTAAAACTTCTTCATAAACCAATTCTTCCAAAACATAATCAGTTACAAATTCATCAATTTCTGAATCATCTACAAAAAGCGATGCAATAAGAGCATCATTTCCTTCACTTGTTAAATTTTCAAGAGCCAATCCGTTGCTTTTCATAGTTTCAATAGTATCAGAAACAATGGCTGGAATTTCATTCATTGATGGCAGGGCGTTTGGTTTAAAAACGGTTATTGCAAAAATTAATGCAATAGATGCTGCGGCAAACCACACCATTCTTTTTCTTGTAAAGATTAACAGTTTTGGTTTTTTCTTATTTAAAACGTTTTCTAATATGCTTGTTTTAGAACTCGCAAAATAATCTTTAGGAATATTCAAACCTAATTCTTCTTTATGCTTTTTTTGATTATTTTTATCTAGCATATCGCTATTATTAATGTTAAATTCTGATTTTTTATGTTTGCTTAATTTATTCATACTATTATTAGACCTTGTTTTTTTATAAAAGTTTGACTGTGTGTATATTATTTTCAATATATTTTACTGCAGTATAGTAAGATGATTTGATAGTACTTTCTTTTATTCCTAAAATATCCTCAATTTCATTAAATTTTAAATCGTCATAATACTTCATTTGAAAGATTGTACGCTGTTTATCTGGTAATTCAGATAAAATTTGTTGTAATTTTAATTGAATTTCATCTCCTTCAAAATATTCATCACCTTCTAAATTATTTAAATATGTTTTGTTAACATCATCTAATGAATCTTGTTGATTATTTTTATTTTGTTCTATATACCGAATGGATTCATTATAAGCAATTCTATACATCCAAGTATGCAAAGAGCTATTTTGCTTAAAATTTGGAAGTCCCTTATACACTCTTAAAAAAGTATTTTGCAACACATCATCAGCATTTTCATGAGTGATAACAATCTTACGAATATGCCAATACAATCGCTCTTGATAAAGATCTACTAATTTTTTAAACGCTTTATCTTTCTGATTGGTATCTATTAAATCTCTAATAAATTCAGCCTCTTTATTCAATGTATTTAAA
>NZ_JBFFOE010000159.1:0-3821 GCF_041562875.1 Lutibacter sp.
ACAAAATACTTATTTATAACGATTCTAAATTGTTTTTAATATTTATTTAACTTTTCTATGATTCTTTTTGCAACACTATTTGTTCTAAATTTTTGTTTACAAGTAATTTGTAAAGCTCCTTTATTTCTTGATAATAATTAGCTGGTATTACACCACTATTTATTTTTAAATCTAATATTACTTGAATTAAATTACTCTTAACATTTATATTATAAATAAATGTAGCCATATTATCTTTTATTCCAATAGCTATATTCTCAGGAATAGATTCAACTTTATATCCCTCAGGTATTTGAATGGAAACACTTACTTTTTTCCCCCATGATGTTCCAAAATCAATAGGGTATTCTCTTGTCTCTAATTTAAAAGGATTTTCTGTAATTGCATTAAACAATAATGGTTTAAAATAAATTTTATCCCCAATTACATCAACACCATCTTCTTTTTCAAATGTATACATTTCTACAATTGGTTTAGAAGTTTCATTTAAGTTTGAAACACGAAAATTTACCAATTCAATACTTCCATTAGATTGTTCTATAGCACTTCTAACATTTTCTTCAGATAAACTAACATTTTTATTTCGGTAATCTAATGCTGAAAGGTTTTCATATTTAATCATATTACTACCTTCAACAAAACCATTTTCCTCTATTTTATAATTTAAAAAGAAAGTCTTATTAGAAACTACTGTTGAACCCAATTCAACAAAATCAACATTTTCATTTTCTCTAACAATGGTTCCATTCCAATTAATTGCTCTTAATGGTAAGACATTTGGTGTACTATATTTTTCAGTAGCATCAAGCAAAATATTCCCTTCTTCTGCTTCAACTACGACAACAACATAATTAAACCCTTTATAGGTTGGGAAAACTGGAATTCCATTACTCCTAGTACTTACTAATACTGGATTTGCTTCAACTCCTAACTCCCTTAATACCGCAACAAGTGTTAGATTTATATCTGCACAATTACCTGCACCTTCTTTGTAGGCTTTTCGTAATCCTTTTTCGGCGTATTTTCCATTATGCTCATTCCATTTAATTTTACTTTTTACATATTCTAGTGAGCCAACTATTTTTTGTGGTAAAGTTGTTAATTCAGTGCTTAATATTTTTATATCATCTTTTAAATGTCCAATTTTATTTATTTCACCTCCAAATGATGGATTCTTATTAATATCCTTTACTATCTCTTTCCAACTTGTTGTATAATTTTCATAAATACCTAATATTGGTGCTCGAAAAGCTGCAACCTCTAATTGTAAACCAGCAGCATAATTATGAATATTATTCACATATGGCTCTTCTTTTAATGCAGGTACATTATTTTCATTTATCTCTATTACTCTATCTCTTGTATCAAAATCATGATTAACCTTATAAGTTTCATTAATCTTAAATAAATAATAACCTTTTTGACGTTTATTAAAAATTAACCATTCTAATAATACAAGTGTTGCTTCATATTTTTTTACAGGAATTTTATATTGTACAATAACATCATCAATACTATAATAGTAAGGTGAATAAACTTTGTATGTCCATTCAAGAACCGACCCCACTTTTACATTTGGCATTGTAAACTTTTTCTGAACAATATTTAAGCTTTTTTCAACACTATATAAATTATCTTTATCGAATTTTGTCTCAATAATTTCATCGTTAACAAGATTGTATGTGACTGCTTTTAAACTAGATAACTTCTCACCATCAGACTTTCCATATAAATCTACCTCCTCAGTTGCCCAATCAAAACCTTCTTGATTGTATATTTTCATTCTAACATGTACTTCTGTAATCAATTGAACTTTTCCAGCTGTAATTACAGTATACGTTTTCCTTTTTTTGTACAAATATGCTGCATTTTCAGAAGAATCTTGGGGATAAAATTGTTCTTCTAATTCTTCTTTTGAAACTTTTCCAAATTTGTAATTTTGGGCAATTACAAGGTTGTTTATTAATAATAACACTACTGTGATTAAAATCTTTTTCATACTAATTTATTTTTTTTAAAATAATTTTTAAATTATCATATTTTTGAATATCTTTTTTAAAACTTCTATAGGCTTCATAATTTTCTTTCGGAAATTTACATTTATCAATCTTTAATGTTCTTTTATATATATATGTATTCTGAACTACTTTTGTAAATGTTATCGTATACAACCCAAATTCAGATTTTAGCTCTATATTTTCTGGAATATATTCAACGGAATATAAGACAGGTAATTTTATTTCAATTTCATCAATATCTATAAACCCACTTGAAATTTCGAACGGTAATTTCCTATTTCTAATACGCTTTGGCACATCTGTATTTTTATTAAATGCATTAATTGGTATTAATAACTGATCGCCAATAGTTGAGGAATAATTTGAAGCCGAAAATTCTAAAGTTTCTTCATATTTAAAATCCTTTTTATTATTGAAAACTTCAATTTTAGAAAATTTAATGTTATTTATATTCGATAAATATTTTTTGAATAACACATCTAATTCTTTAGGGCTTTCACCATCGTATTTTTGCAAATTATCACCATATTGAGTTCCTGATGATTCTATTATTACTTGGGCAGTAATAGTGCCTAAATTATCAATGGAATAACTTCCTTTTGTGAATTGCAGATTTTCCTCAGTTTTATATATTTTAGTATGCTTAATAATTCCGCCTTCAGGAGTAACAATAAGTGCATCTCTATCATCCGTAAAATCACCTATCTCAGAAAAAGGATTTTTTTGACTTGTACACTCAAGCCAAATATCTTGATTAGAAATTGGTACATATAAAATCATATGATTTCCTTCGGGTGATGCAACTTTTTCGTCAAAATCTATTTTATTATCAGCATGAATCAACGTATGGTATGAAGGAATTCCAACTTCTTTTAAAAGTGCCGCAGTATAATTAGTTAAAGCTTTGCAGTCACCATATCCCAAATTATCCACATCATTTGCCTGCATTGGTTTAAAACCTCCAATACCAACTTGCACACTTATATATCGTACTTTGTTTTGAACATATTCATATACAATTTTTGCTTTTTCAATTGGTTCTGAAACATTTGAAGTCAAATCTTTAATTTTTCGCTTTGTGGCTTCTTGTAAATCAAGTGTACTTTCAATTAAATTATCATAATACCATTTTCCAAATTCACTCCAATTATTAGCTTCTCCATCAACTCCTTCAAGATTAAATTTATTAACTCCTAACTTCACATTTGGAACAATATTAAAAAATAATGGTGCATATGACTCGTATTTTATTGCAGGTATTTCACTAATTTCATAACTTAATAAACCATGAATTTCTTTTATTTTAATGGGTAGGTTGTTAAAGTTTTTTTCAGATTTTCTAAGCGTAACATCTAAAGGATATTTTATCGTGAATTTTGAATTTTGAATACTTTGAAAGTATCCCGAAATTGGAATCCATCTATTTATGAAAGCTGTATTTGAAGTTTTTACTTCATATTTATAATAAATGGTATAGGGATATGAAGTTGGTGTGTAATCATAGTGCAACAGTCTTCCGTCATTGTGCAATGAAATACCATCATAAGCACTATAATCTTTGAAATCACTCCTTCTTATTTTTTTTTCTTCATTCCCAAATACGTCATAAATATATGCTGAGATACTTCTTATTGATTTTCTTTTGTCATAGTGCACAGAAACATCCGCATAATGGTCAGCTAATTTGTTATAAATTGTAATTGCTTTTTCAACTTTAATTACCATTTCACTTTGGGATTTCATCTCTATAGAAATATCTTCAAAAAGTATCATAGAGTTTGCATCTATCTTAAGATTCTCAGG
>NZ_JBFFOE010000160.1:0-3814 GCF_041562875.1 Lutibacter sp.
TACTGTTATTAGAAATTGAAACCAAATTCAATAGCGATTCAGAATATAACGATTTAAAAAATTATGCCTTAAACAGGTGGTTTAATTTTTGGTCGGCAAAAGCAGTAGAAAGTATTTTTTGTGAACATGAAAATGTGAACCCACATCCAAATTCTCACCATAAATTTACAGATTTTTTTATAAACGAAATTCCATTTGATCATAAAACTACCATTTTTCCAAAAGGATTTAAAAAATCTGTTCCTTACGCAATTGCGCATAAAAATGAACTAATTGAATGGTTGTATAAAAACCAAAGTCAACAACAACGTAAACATTATAAAAATCGCCTTTTTATTGTATTGGTTAATTACGAAAATGAAAGTGAACATTGGAAATTAAAAGCTGAAATTAGTTGGCTAAAAAAAATAATATCAACATATTTACTTAAATTTGAAACTTCAAAATTACACAGTTTCTATTTTGAAAATGAAATTGTAAAAGCAGATATAATTTGGGCAATAAAGTAATATATTCGTCATTGCGAATGAAGAGAAACAATCTGTTTCTTAAAATGAGATAACCATGTCGCTATCGCTCCTCGTTATGACGTTTTCGTTATTACGAAACATAAAAACTAATTAAAAATTGTGAATTATATAGGCTCTAAACATAAATTATCTTCCTTTTTAAAATCATCCATAATTAATACGGTGAATTCAGATTTATCAAACCTTGTGTTTTGTGATTTATTTGCAGGCACCGGAATTGTTGGTAGAACCTTTAAACCGCTAGTGAAACAAGTTATTGCTAATGATGTTGAGCATTATAGTTATATTTTAAATAGAAATTATATTGGAAATCACCAATTATTAAATTGTGAAGAAAGAATAGAAATTTTAAATAATTTAGAAGGAATAGAAGGCTTTATTTTTCAAAATTATTGCGAAAACGGAAATGAAGCTCGATTGTATTATTCTTCAGAAAATGGAAAAAAAATTGATGCCATTCGGCTACAAATTGAAACGTGGAAAACGAATAGTGAAATAACAGAAGATGAATATTATTTTTTATTGGCTTCTTTAATAGAAAGCGCCGATAAAGTAGCAAATACAGCTTCCGTTTATGGAGCTTATTTAAAGCAATTAAAAAAATCTGCACAAAAAACATTGCTTATTTTACCTGCTAAATTTATAAATACAAAATCTTCACATCAGGTTTATAATGAAGATAGCAACAAACTTATTAAAAAAATTAAAGGTGATATTTTATATCTAGATCCACCTTATAATGCTCGGCAATACGGTTCAAATTATCATTTATTAAATACAATTGCAAAATACGACACATTTCTTCCGAAGGGAAAAACGGGTTTACGAGATTATTATAAATCGTCTTATTGTAAAAAAAATGAAGTGAAAAAATCTTTCGAAGACTTAATTAAAAATGCTAACTTTAAACATATATTTTTAAGCTATAATAACGAAGGTTTAATGACTGAAAATGAAGTAAGTACAATAATGTCAACCTATGGAAAATACAGTTTAGAAACCATAGATTATCAACGTTTTAAAGCTGATAAAACAGAAAACAGAAATCATAAAGCAACTTCAACAGTTGAATATTTACATATTTTAGAAAAATAATGAATAAAATAAAAGAAGACACAAATTATATCTTTTGTATGAAGTGGGGCACTTTGTATGGAGCCGAATACGTGAACAGATTATATTCAATGGTTCAAAAAAACTTGACCTACGATTTTAAAATGGTTTGTTTTACTGATGATGAAACTGGAATTATTGATGAAGTGCAGTGCTTTCCAATCCCAGAAATTAAATTAGACTCAAAACTTCCAGAACGTATGTGGAAGAAATTAACAACGCTAAAAGAAGATTTGTACGGATTAAAAGGGCGTGCTTTGTTTTTAGATTTAGACATTGTTATTGTTGATAATATTGATTGTTTCTTTGATGTTGAAGGTGAGTTTAGAATTATTAAAGATCATAGTTGGAGATCTTGGAGAATTACAGGAAATTCTTCAGTCTATAGATTTGATATTGGTAAACACGGCTATGTTTTTGATGATTTTATTGCTAATTCAGAAAAAGCATTAAAAGAACATAGAAATGAACAGGAATATTTAACACATGCAATGAATGATAAAGGTAAATTGCAGTATTGGCCAAAAGAATGGTGTCCAAGTTTTAAATATGATTGTTCTTCGCGTTTTCCTTTGGCATTTTGGAAAACACCAAAAATAACTGAAGGTTCAAAAATTATTATATTTCACGGAGAAATTAACCCTCATAAAGCTGTTAAAGGTGGTTGGGGAAAATGGTATAGATATGTACCTGCAGCACCTTGGGTTGCTGATTACTGGAAGTAAAATTATCGAATACTATAATCTTGAAAATTTAATAAATATATAAAGTGAGTTTGTTAATGAAAATGTAGAATACATATTCCTTGTTGAATAAAATAAAATGAAACTGTTACAAGAAATACGGTTAAAAAGGTGCTTAATAGGGTTTGATAAAACCTTAATATTGGTATTTATATTTTTTTTAATAAGTTGTAAAAGTATTATAATTCCTGTTTTTTCTACGCAACAACCACCCTTAACTCCAAATTATGACAATCTAACAACTTGGGCAATTTTACCAAATACGTATCCCGAAAATTTAAAACAATGGCAAACAAATACCGATACTTTAAAAGTTGATGTATTTTATATTTACCCTACTTTAAATATTGAGGATAAAGATTTAAGATGGAATGTTCCGGTGACTGACGCTACCCAAAATGAAAAGGTAATTAATAAAGCGGTTTATTTTCAGGCATCTGCATTTTTAAACTCTGGAAAATTGTATGTTCCTTATTATAGGCAAGCTCATTTGAGATCCTATAAATTATATAATACCGGCGGTAAAGAGGCATTGAATCTTGCGTATTCTGACGTTAAGAAATCTTTTAAAACCTATTTAGAAAAGTACAATCATGGCCGACCTATAATTATAGCATCTCATAGCCAGGGAACTACACATGCTATAAAACTTTTAAAAGAATTTTTCGATGGAAAACCATTACAAGATCAATTAGTGGCTGCTTATATACCTGGGATTGGTGTTAAAAAAAATGAATTTAAGCATATTGATTATATGATTAGTCCCACACAAACAGGTGGTTTTGTAAGTTGGAATACATTCAAAAAAAACTATTATCCCAAAGCCTATGAAGAATGGTTTACTGAAACTGTAGTTTCAAATCCAATTAATTGGAATGAAAAAAGTGAATCTCAGCTCTCAGACCATAAAGGATTTTTATTTACCAATAGTAAATTATACACTCAGGCAGTACAAGTATTTGTAAAAGAGGGAATATTATGGATTAGTTTACCACATTTTCCATATCGACTTTTTGTTTTAGGGAAAAAGGAATATCACCAAGGTGACATTAATTTATTTTGGGAAGACATAAGAGAAAATGCTTCTTTACGCGTAGATTCTTATTTTAAAACACACAGCATGTTGACTGAAAAGAAGAATTGAATTGTTTGATGAACGTTTAAATTTTTTTAATGAAGAGCATATTCAAACAAGTAACTCCTATAAACATAATTTGAAATACGAATAAAAATGTGAAACATTATGAAATAATGATCTTTTTAGATACTTTAACTATTAAAATGACAAGTAATTAAATAATTTACAGATATAAAAAAGCCGTTTAGATTTAACTCTAAACGGCTTTTTTATATAACAGCGTTAATTAAAACTTATTAATTTTTTGCCTTTTTTGAAAAAGTATAAGTAATACCAAAGTTGATTCCAAA
>NZ_JBFFOE010000161.1:0-3606 GCF_041562875.1 Lutibacter sp.
AGTACAAAAATGGACTTATTTCCCATAATAATCTTTCAATAATTCAGCAGCCACACTTATGGCAATTTCTTTTGGTGTGTGTCCACCAATATCTAAGCCAATCGGACAATGAACAGGTGAAATTCCAGCCTCAAAATTCAACTCATTTCTTAGCATATTATTGAACTTATTCTTTTTGGTTTTACTTCCAATTAATCCAATATACTTGGTTTCTGAATGTAAAGCTAAAGCTGTAATTTCAAAATCTAATTTATGATCGTGAGTCATAATCACTATATAACAATTTGACCCCCAGTTTATGTGTTGTTTGTATAAATCGAAATCAATATCAACGTAATTAATACTTTTATCTATTTCAATAGTATTTTTCCAATTATTACGTGTATCTAGTAGGGTAATATTGAAAGGAGTATCTTTTAAAATAGTACAAATTTCCACGCCAATATGACCAGCGCCAAATAAAAATAATTCAGGAGTTTGATTCATAGGTTCTATAATTAATTCCACTTTACCTCCACAACATTGTTCAAATTCTGGACCTAAAGTATAGCTAAACTCTTTGATTTTATTTTCTTTAATTGAAACTACAGCTTCATCAATTACTTGAAACTCTAATTTTCCACCACCGATAGTTCCAAAAATTTCTTTTTGTTTGGTTACAATCATTCTTGAAACCACTTTACATGGAGCCGAGCCTAAAATTTTTGTAACTGTAACCAAAGCAACAGGTTGCTTTTTAAGTTTAAAATCTTGTAATAATTCTATCCAATTGTTCATTTACTTTTTTTACTTTTCTACTGTTAAATATTGTCATTACTGCGAAGGCAGGAATGACATAACTATAAAATAAACTTAAAGTAAATCATAATCAGACAATGGTAAATTATAATATCGTTTTCCTGTTGTTTTAAAAATTGCATTTATAATAGCAGGAGCAATTACAGGTACACCAGGCTCTCCAACACCTGTTGGTTTTTCAGAACTTTCAACAATTTCAACATGTACTTTTGGAGCTTGATGAATGCGGGTCATTTGATAATCATGATAATTACTTTGTTCAATGGCGCCATTTTTAGCAGTAATTTTTCCGTAAAAAGCTAGTGACATTCCGAAAATTGCAGACCCTTGCATTTGAGCTTCAATAGTATTTTTGTTAACAACAGTGCCACAATCAATTGCAGTAAATACATTATGAACTTTAACTTTATTGTTAATTACAGAAACCTCAACCACAGAAGCTACATACGTATAAAAACTATAATGAACTGCCAATCCATAAGCATGTCCTTCAGGAAGTTGTTTCTCCCATTCAGCATTTTTAGCCGCAATTTTTAATACATTTTTAAGTCGTGCAGTATCATATTTGTACTCATCAGTAGTATCTTCAATTCTATCATTTCCAATTAAATTCAATCTAAACTCTAAAGAATCTTTTCCTGCGGCAAAAGCTAATTCATCAGCGAAAACATTTTCAGAAAATCCGTGAGGAATATTTATAACAGAACGCAACCAACCAATTCTAACATGGGCAGGAGCTTGCCCAACTTCAACCTTTATATTTTCTATATCAAAAGGAATATTTGCAGCACTTGAAATTTCAAAACCAGCAGCATAATCAACTCCCGGAGAAAAAGTAGAAACGATGGAAGGCAAGGCAAACCGATGAAGCCAACCAGTAACATTTCCATTTTCATCTAAAGATGCTTTTAAATATTGTGAGCTTACGGTATGATAATAACCATGTTTAATGTCATCTTCACGTGACCAAACAACTTGCACAGGAGCGTTAATTGCTTTTGAAACCATAACGGCTTCAACCACATAATCTGGTTTTGATTTTCGACCAAAACCTCCACCCAATAAAGTAACATTGATAGTTACTTTTTCTTCAGTTGTTTTTAAATAATCTATTACTTCTTTTCTTGCAGATTGTGGGTCTTGAGTGGGTGCCCAAACTTCACAAGCATCACCTTGAACCCAAGCAACTGCATTTGGAACTTCCATTGGTGCGTGTGCCAAATGTGGTAATTGAAAAGTGCTTTCTACAATTTTGTTTGCATTTTTAAATGCTTTATTTACATTTCCAGTATTTTTCCCTACTTTTCCTTGTTTGTGAACATTTTCAGTGATTTGATTCATGTATTTTTCTGAATCATAAACTTCATTATCACCAAAATTCCATTCAATTATTAAAGCATCTCTACCTTTAAAAGCTGCCCAAGTATTTGAGGCAATTACCGCAATACCACCCAATGCACCAAAAGGTTTTTCAATTCGTGGAATTTCAATCACGTCTTCAACTCCAGCAATTTTTAAAGCTTCGGTTTTGTCGAAAGATTTTACGGTTCCAAATGCAACAGGGCAACGTTGTATTGCTACAAATTTCATATTAGGAATGCGTTTATCTAAACCATATACAGCACTTCCATTTGAATATTCTTCAGCATCTACACTTCTTAAATATTTTCCAATATACTTGAAATCTTTTGGGTTTTTTAATTGTATGTCAGTTGGAATTTCTAAAATTTTGGCAGTTTCAACTAAATCTCCAAATGCTATTTTTTTACCGCTTGAATGTATAATAAAATGATTTTCAGCAGTACATTCTGATGCGGGTACTTGCCAAGTTTGTGCAGCGGCAGTAATTAACATTGCTTTTGCCATAGCACCCATTTGTCGCATAGTTTCATACAAATAACGAATACTACGAGAACCATCTGTATTTTGATCGCCATATTTAGCATCACCAGTGGCTTGTTTCACTACTACCTTATTCCAGTCAGCTTCCATTTCATCAGCAATAACTGATGTTAATGAAGTTCGAACACCATTTCCCATTTCTGAACGTGAAGCAATTAAAATTAAACTTCCATCGGAATTTAACTGAACAAATAAGTTTGGATTGAAATCTACTAAATTTTTAATTTCTTCTTTTTCTTTGTCTGAAAAGATGGAAGTATTACAAGCTAAAACCAATCCGCCTGATGCTAAACCTATTACTTTTACAAAACCCCTACGACTTATATTTTTTATAGTTCCCATTAGTTTTGGTTTTTAAGTTCAACAGTTCTATAAATAGCATCTTTAATACGTTGGTACGTTCCGCATCGGCAAATATTTCCAATCATGGCTTCATTGATATCTTTATCGGATGGATTCTCATTTTTATCAAGCAATGCAGCAGCAGCTATTAGTTGCCCTGGTTGGCAAAAACCACATTGAGCAACATTGAGTTCAACCCAAGATTCTTGTAATAATTGTAAGTTGTCAGATTCTCCTTCAATGGTTAAAATCTCTTTTCCTTCTGCAGTAGAAACAGGAATCATACATGACTGTACAGGTGAATTATCTAAAAGAACTTTGCAAGAGCCACACACCCCAATTCCACAGCCATATTTTGTTCCTGTAAGTCCTATAATATCTCTAATAACCCAAAGTAAAGGCATATCTGGAGCAACATCAATTGTATGTTTTTCTCCATTAATACGAAGTGTAATCATATTAAAATTTAATTAGTTGTTAGTTTTGAGTTACAATTTAAGAATTTTTTGCTTAAAAATTAAGGGGATATCCTATTTAACAAAAATTTAATTTGAATAGCAATTA
>NZ_JBFFOE010000162.1:0-3522 GCF_041562875.1 Lutibacter sp.
CCAATGATTACCTATGGTACTAACCCAGGAATGGGAACTGGTATTTCTCAACACATTCCAAATGCTGAAGATGTTGAAGGTGGAGTTGCTACTTATAAAAAATCGTTGGATTATATGGGATTCCACGAAGGTGATGCAATAATTGGAAAACATGTTGATTATGTTTTCTTAGGAAGTTGTACCAACGGTAGAATTGAAGATTTTAGAGCATTTGCATCTATAGTAAAAGGAAGAAAAAAAGCCGATAATATAACAGCTTGGTTAGTTCCAGGTTCACATATTGTTGAAGCAAAAATAAAAGAAGAAGGTTTATTAGATATTTTCCACGAAGCTGGATTTGTATTGCGTGAACCAGGTTGTTCAGCTTGTTTAGCAATGAATGATGATAAAGTTCCTGCTGGGAAAGTTGCAGTAAGTACATCAAACAGAAACTTTGAAGGACGACAAGGACCAGGATCAAAAACATTATTGGCAAGTCCGTTAGTTGCTGCTGCTACAGCTGTAACAGGAGTTGTAACAGATCCGAGAACACTTTTATAATCTTAAAACTAACAAAATGGCATACGATAAATTCGAAATATTAAAAAGTTCTGCGGTTCCATTACCAATTGAAAACGTAGATACAGATCAAATAATACCAGCTCGTTTCCTAAAAGCAACAGAGCGTAAAGGTTTTGGTGATAATTTATTTAGAGATTGGAGATACAATCCAGACAATACTCCAAAAGAACAGTTTGTTTTAAATAATCCAATGTATTCTGGTAAAATTTTAGTTGGAGGTAAAAACTTCGGTTCAGGCTCATCAAGAGAGCACGCCGCTTGGGCAGTATACGATTATGGATTCCGTTGTGTAGTTTCTAGTTTCTTTGCGGATATTTTTAGAGGAAATTGTTTAAATATTGGTGTATTGCCAGTTCAGGTTAGTGCTGAATTTTTAGATGAAATCTACAAAGCAATTGAAGCTGATCCAAAAACTGAAATTGAAATTGATTTACCAAAACAAACAATTACGATACTAGTTTCTGGAGCGCAAGAATCATTTGAAATTAATACCTATAAAAAGGATAATATGCTAAATGGTTTTGATGATATAGACTATTTAACAAAAATGAAAGATGAAATTGAAGAGTTTGCTTCAAAAAGACCGTTTTAATAAAAACTAATTTTTCACATTCAGCACAGTCGAAATGTATAATAAATTAGAAATATAGTTATATCGACTATGCTCGAAATGACAAAAATCGTATTTATAAAAGATGAAAAAAAGAAAAATTGAAATAATGGACACCACGCTTCGTGATGGAGAACAAACCTCGGG
The DNA here is from genome assembly GCF_041562875.1 of Lutibacter sp. Taxonomy (GTDB): domain Bacteria; phylum Bacteroidota; class Bacteroidia; order Flavobacteriales; family Flavobacteriaceae; genus Lutibacter. Next base: position 1,319 of record NZ_JBFFOE010000162.1, read on the forward strand.
AGTGTCCTTCTCTGCAGCTGAAAAATTAACAATTGCGAAGCTATTAATTGAAGAACTTCATGTTGATAGAATTGAAGTAGCATCTGCAAGAGTATCAGAAGGAGAATTTCAAGCAGTAAAAAATATTACTGAATGGGCAAATCAACACGGTTATATTCATAAAATTGAAATGCTAACTTTTGTTGATGGTGGGTTGTCTATAAAATGGATGAAAGATGCGGGGGCTAAAGTTCAAAATTTATTAACGAAGGGTTCATTAAATCATTTAATACATCAACTTAAAAAAACACCAGAACAACATTTTTCTGAAATAAAAGATGTTATTGATTTAGCTCAAAAAGAAGGAATTATTACTAATGTATATTTGGAAGATTGGAGTAATGGAATGCGTAATTCTCAGGAGTATGTTTTTCAATTTTTAGATTTTTTAGTAACGCAACCAGTTGCTCGAATTTTATTGCCAGATACTTTAGGCGTTTTAACACCTGCTGAAACTAAAGAATTTTTTTCAAAAACTACAGCAAAATATCCAAACATACATTTCGATTTTCATGCGCATAATGATTATGATTTAAGTGTCGCAAATGTGATGGAATCTATAAATGCAGGTGCTCACGGGTTGCATTTAACGGTAAATGGAATGGGTGAAAGAGCCGGAAATGCACCATTAGCCAGTGTTGTAGCGGTTATTAACGATTTTTATAAAAACGAAATTGAAATTTCTGTAAAAGAGTCTTCATTATATTCAGTAAGTAAGTTGATTGAAACTTTTTCAGGAGTTAGAATTCCTTCAAATAAACCAATCGTAGGAGATAATGTATTTACTCAAACTGCAGGTATTCATGCCGATGGAGATAATAAAAACAACTTGTATTTCAACGATTTAATGCCTGAGCGTTTTGGTAGAAAACGTAAATACGCTTTGGGCAAAACTTCAGGAAAAGCTAATATTGAAAAAAACTTACAAGAGCTTGGACTGACTTTAAATAATGAAGATTTAAAGAAAGTGACACAACGTATTATTGAATTGGGTGATAAAAAGGAGCTAGTTACAAAAGAAGACTTGCCATATATTATTTCTGATGTATTAAATAGTAATTTGTATCAAGAAAGGATTACAATAGAATCATATGTGTTAACACATTCAAAAGGATTAAAACCGTCAACTACAGTTTTGGTGAAAATTGATAGTGAATCATATGAAGAACATGCTCAAGGTGATGGTCAGTTTGATGCTTTTATGAATGCATTGAATAAATTGTATAAAAGAAAAAAAATGGTATTGCCAAAATTAGTTGATTATGCAGTTAGAATACCTCCAGGAAGTACGTCAGATGCATTATGTGAAACTATTATTACTTGGGAAAACAAAAACAAAAGATTTATAACAAGAGGGCTAGATTCAGATCAAACAGTATCTGCAATAAAAGCCACACAACGAATGTTGAATATATAGAAGAAGATATTCTGTGAAGTACACTGTTTTGTCATTTCGAGCGGAGTCTAGAAATCTAAAACATTTCGAATGCGCTCAATGTGACATTTAAGTTTTATTTTTACACTATAGAAATCTTCATAATTTAAAAAAAAACAATAAAATGAAATTGAATATAGCACTTTTAGCAGGAGATGGAATTGGACCTGAAGTAATTAATGAAGCAGTAAAAGTTTGTGATGCTATTGCAACAAAATTTAACCATGAAATTAATTGGATGCCTGCTTTAACAGGGGCTGCTGCTATTGATGCTTGTGGAGAACCTTACCCAGATGAAACACATGAAATTTGCTTAAAAGCCGATGCTGTTTTGTTTGGTGCAATTGGTCATCCAAAATATGATAATGATCCTTCTGCAAAAGTACGCCCAGAGCAAGGTTTATTAAAAATGCGTAAAAAATTAGGCTTATTTGCCAATGTTAGACCAACGTTTACATTTCCATCTTTAATTGATAATTCTCCACTAAAAAGAGAACGTATTGAAGGTACTGATTTAGTCTTCTTAAGAGAATTAACAGGCGGAATTTACTTTGGAGAAAAAGGTAGAAGAGATGGTGGGGAAACAGCTTTTGACAACTGTGTTTATACAAGATTTGAAGTACAACGTTTGGCCAAAAAAGGCTTTGAATTAGCTATGACACGTACTAAAAAATTATGTTGTGTTGATAAAGCAAATGTATTAGAAACTTCACGTTTATGGAGAGAAACG
>NZ_JBFFOE010000163.1:0-3328 GCF_041562875.1 Lutibacter sp.
GAATCTGGATGGGGAGGATTAAGCAGATGGAACGTTAGAAGTAGTGCTTCATTAATGGCGATAGATGCACCACTATTTTCGCTGTTAACTGTTAATAAAAATGATGATGCTGCAAGAGGTTTAGGAGTATGGATTAAAGGACAAGTTGGCAAATTTGATTATATACTATCCCTAAAAGATCCCGTACAATTTGGTGTTGCTTCCACAGAAGGAAAAACAGATTATGCAAAAAATAAACCTAGAAAAAGAATATCTGGATATGCTAAATACGAGTTTTTAGACAATGAAAGTAACAAATCTCCATATAGTGGTGGAACAGGAACTTATATTGGTTCAAAAAATATATTAAACCTGGGAGTTGGGTTTATGAATCAACCTAAAATGACTTCGCAACTTGTAAATGGTGAAGAAAAATTTTACGATTTTAAAAATTGGGCTGTAGATTTATTTTACGATGCTCCCATTAATAAAGAAAAAGGAACCGCTATAACCTCTTATCTAGGATATTACAATACAGATTTTGGTCCTAATTATATAAGAAATGTAGGTTCAAATGATATTACATCAGGTGGCACCTCATTTAATGGAAGTGGTAATGATTTCCCAATGATGGGGACTGGAAATACTGTATTTTTTCAATTAGGATATTTACTTCCTAAAGCGAAAAATAATAGTCAATTACAACCAAATATAGCAATTCAATATTCTGACTTTGAAGCCTTGGATGATAAAATGATTGTGTATGATTTAGGTGTAAATTGCTTTTTTAAAGGTCATAGCAATAAACTTAGTTTGGGATATCAAAACAGACCCATATTTCAAAATAGTAACAATCAGCTAAAGGTGGATGAACGAAAAGGAATGTTTGTATTACAATATCAAATAGAAATTAACTAAAAACACTAAGATTATGGCAGCATTAGAGCATATAACAAAAATTAACATGAAATTAATAATAGCAGGACTACTTGTGTTTTTTGGTATTATTTTCTTTGTAGACTTACAGCCAGGAAAGCCAGAAGTTACATATACTGCAGCTATTGCGCTGCTTATGGCTTTTTGGTGGGTTACTGAAGCTTTACCAATTGGTATTACTTCATTTCTTCCAATCATTTTATTTCCAGCACTTGGAGTCTTAGATGGTAAAGCTATTTCAAACGCCTATATAAACTATGTAATCTTTTTATTTATTGGGGGTTTTGTTATGGCTTTGGCGATGGAAAAATGGGAACTTCATAAGCGTATTGCATTAAAAATATTATCAATTGTTGGTGGTAGCCCATTTAGAATTATGCTAGGGTTTATGTTAGCATCCTCATTTTTATCCATGTGGATGTCAAATACAGCAACAGCAATGATGATGCTTCCTATTGCCTTTTCGGTAACAGCAGCTTTAGAAGAAGTGTATGGAAAAGGAAGAATGAGTTCGTTTGCTGCAGGTTTGCTACTAAGCATTGCTCATGCTTGCTCCATTGGAGGTATTGCCACGCTCGTGGGGACTCCTCCTAACCTATCATTTCTAAGAATTTTCGAAATTATTTATCCTGGAGCTCCAGAAATTTCATTTGGGCAATGGATAACTTTTGCTTTTCCAATTACGGTTATGATTTTTACTTTTTCATTGCTATTGTTATACTTCACCTATAGGCCTAAAGGAAAAATTAAAAAATTAGACAAATCATTCTTTAGAGATAGATATAAAGCCCTTGGAAAAGTGACAGCCGAACAAAAGCGAGTGTTTGTGTTGTTTGTAACCTTAGCCTTATTATGGGTATTCAGAGCTGATCTTAATATAGGATTTACAACTATCCCTGGATGGAGTTCTATTTTCAAAAATCCAAAATTTTTAAATGATGGTACTGTTGCTATTTTTGTAGCCATGTTATTATTTGTTGTTCCTTCAACTAAAAAGAATGAGGGTTTAGTAGGTTGGAAAATAATGTTGAAAATACCTTGGCATATTGTGTTCCTATTTGGAGGTGGTTTTGCCTTAGCTAAAGGATTTATAGATTCGGGACTATCAAACTATGTTGGAGGTCTTTTAAGCGGGACAAAAGATATGTCACCAGTTATGCTTGTAGGTACTTTAACTGCACTAATGTCTACCCTTACAGAGTTTACATCTAACACTGCAACTACCGAAATGATGTTGCCTATCATTTCTGGTTTAGCAACCGAAATTAGAGTAAATCCATTATTAATCATGATTCCCGTTACATTAGCGGCATCCATGGCTTTTATGCTTCCTATAGCAACACCACCAAATGCTATTGTATTTGGTACTGGAAAATTAAAAATGATACAACTAATAAAAACAGGTTTCATTATAGACATCTTTGCAACCATTATTATTGTGCTCATGACTATAATATGGGGAACCGTTATTTTTGATATTGACCCAACGGTTTTTCCAGATTGGGCAGAACAAACTGCAACAATTATTAAACATTAACCTTAAATAAAAATTTTACTTTGTTCCTAAAAACGTCTTGTCTTTAATGCAAGGCGTTTTTTTGTATCATTGATCTAAAAATTAAATATTGAGCCAACACATAGGTACACATAATTAATACTTTAAATAGATGTGCTTCAAAATGAAATTTATCTATTGCTAACATTGAATCTGAAATCATAAAAATAATAGCTCCAGAAAGCATTAATAAAGATTTTTTTGATTTTGTATTCAAAAAATCAATTAATGAAACAGCTCCAAATATTGATATGATTAATCCGTAAATTACAACTGGCCAAAGCATTTCATGAAGTGAATCTTTTAGATTAAAAATCAACAAACTAAACACTATCAAAAAAGGAATTACTGAAAATATAACTTTTGGTAAATTAAATTCTTTAATTCTTCCAAGTACAATTTTAATAAATAAGAGGTGGGCCATTAAAAATGAAATTAATCCTGCCATAAAAAATAGTTCTCCTGAAAACATCAGTAAAACATCTCCAAAAAATGAAAATTCTAAGGCTATTACATACCATTTTAACCTTTTTGGTAAAGAAAATACATATAAAAAAAGTAGTGATAAAATTATAAATGGCTTAAAAATATAGATGAGTATTGGTATTTCTAAAATAACTCCAATAATATCTAAAATTGATACAAACACAAATACAAAAAAGGTAACTTTAGCTTTATTCATTATAAATTGATTAATTCCAAGTGGGCAAGATACAATTTTTGCTCAATTTATTTAATAAAGGATTCATTCCTTTCACTAAACTTTGCTGCATCATTTTAGAATCATCTTTATGGCATTGCAAACAAGCTCCAACCAATAATAATTGCTGTTGTTCTTTTACTGAAAAAGGTCTAAAA
>NZ_JBFFOE010000164.1:0-3140 GCF_041562875.1 Lutibacter sp.
AAAGGAGATAAAGTATTAATTCCAAATCCAGGTTATCCTACTTATTTATCAGTAACCAAATTAGTAGAAGCTGAACCTGTATTTTATAATTTAACGGAGGATACTAATTGGCTACCAAATTTTCAAGAAATTGAAAAAGAAGATTTAAGCAATGTAAAAATAATGTGGGTTAATTATCCGCATATGCCTACTGGAGCAGTAGCTTCAAAAGAGGATTTTGAGCGATTGATTTCATTCGCAAAAAAGCACAATATTTTAATAGTAAATGACAACCCGTATAGTTTTATTTTAAATAACAATCCGCTTAGTATTTTAGCCATTGATGGTGCAAAAGAAGTAGCCATTGAATTAAATTCTTTAAGTAAAACTTTTAGCATGGCAGGTTGGCGAGTAGGGATGGTTGTTGGAGATGCTGAAATTCTAAAAGCCATATTGCAAGTAAAAAGCAATATGGATTCTGGGATGTTTTTAGGGATTCAAAAAGGAGCTGTTGAAGCATTAAAATTATCAAAGAGTTGGTTTGAAGAACAGAATGAAATTTATAAAAAACGAAGAGCAATAGTTTGGAAAATATTTGATGCATTAGATTGTACATATGATACAGCAATTGGAGGTTTATTTGTTTGGGCAAAATTACCCAAAGAAAAAAAATCAGAAGAATTTACAGATGTATTATTGTATGAAAAAGATGTGTTTATAACCCCAGGAACCATTTTCGGATCAAATGGAGAAGGCTATATTAGAGCCTCATTATGTGTTTCTTCAGCAATTTTTGAAGAAGTATTAACCAGATTAATCACTGTTAAAAAGTAACTATGGAAAAGTTAGTAGTCATTGGTTTGGGTTTAATAGGAGGTTCTTTAGCATTAGATTTAAAGAAGCGAAGCGGCTATAAAGTTTATGGAATTGATGAAAATCCAACACATATAAATAAGGCATTGGAATTTGGTATTATTGAAGAAGGAATTGATTTCACTCAATTAGCAGATGCTTCTGTTGTAATTATTGCAGTTCCAGTAAATATGATTCCTCAAGTAGCAAAACAAGTATTGGATGTAATTTCAAAAGATACGTTGGTTTTTGATGTAGGTTCCGTAAAAAATGAAATTTGTAAATCTATTGAGAATCACCCAAATAGAAAAAATTATGTTGCAGCACATCCTTTAGCTGGAACAGAATTTTCAGGACCTGAGGCAGCAATTTTAAATTTATTTGATGAAAAGGTAAATATACTTTGTGAAGCAGATAAAACAGATTGGAAAATTTTAGACAAAGCATTTAGTATTTTTAAAAAACTAAATATGCGTATTAAAATGATGAGTCCAGAAGAACATGATAGACATATAGCGTATGTTTCACATTTGTCACATGTAAGTTCATTTATGTTAGGAAAAACAGTGTTGGGAATTGAAAAAAATGAGCAACATATATTTGATATGGCAAGTACAGGTTTTGCTTCAACAGTGCGTTTGGCAAAAAGTTCAGCAAACACTTGGGCACCTATATTTCTTCAAAATAAAGAAAATATTATACGATCTTTAGATGAATATATTAAAAATTTGACTGAATTTAAAGAGATGATAGCAACTGATAATGATGCAGGTTTAAAGGAAACTATGAAAAGCACTAATTATATAAAAACTATTTTAAACGGAATAAGGTAGCGCTGTCTCAATTTGAAATGAGCGTTTATGAAAACTAAAAAAATATTAAAATAATAACACAAGTAAATCAACATGGAAATTAACAAAGAAAACAGAAAGTGGTTAGATAACATGGGGTTATCACACCCAATTGTAATCGCAGGACCTTGTAGTGCTGAAACAGAAGATCAGGTTTTAAAAACGGCACATTTATTAAAAGATACAGATACTAATGTATTTAGAGCAGGTATTTGGAAACCAAGAACAAGACCAGGAGGTTTTGAAGGTGTTGGAGCTATTGGGTTGCCTTGGTTGCAAAAAGTAAAAGAAGAAACAGGCATGTTGGTAACTACTGAAGTTGGAAATGCAAATCACGTAGAGCTAGCTTTAAAACACGGTATAGATATTTTGTGGATTGGCGCAAGAACAACGGTAAACCCATTTGTAACTCAAGAAATTGCAGATGCTTTAAAAGGAGTTGATATTCCAGTTTTGGTAAAAAATCCTGTAAACCCAGATTTAGCATTGTGGTTGGGGGCTGTAGAACGTTTTCAAGCTGCGGGTATTTCTCAATTAGGAGTTATTCATAGAGGATTTTCTACGTACAATTCATTGCATTACCGTAATAAACCTCTATGGCATTTAGCAATTGAGTTGAAGAAAGAATTTCCAAATTTACCTTTAATTTTAGATCCATCTCATATTTGTGGTAGAAGAGATACCTTATTAGATGTTTCTCAAACAGCCTTAGATTTAAATTTTGATGGCTTTATGATTGAAACTCATATTGATCCAGACAATGCTTGGAGTGATGCTGCACAGCAAATTACACCTGCTCAATTAAATACAATAACAGCAGATTTAAGAATTCGTAAAGAAAGTAGTACTGGAGAAGAATTTCAGCGTAAGTTGAATATGCACAGAAAAGAACTGGATTTAATAGATAGCAATATTATTGAAATTTTAGGTGATAGAATGGGGATTGCAGGAGAAATAGGAAGGTTAAAACATAAAGAAAATGTAGCTATTTTACAAAGTGGAAGATGGGCTGATATTTTATCAAAAATGGTTGAGGATGGAGCTACAAAAGGTTTAAGTAAGGATTTTGTGGAAGAAATATTTAAAGCAATTCACGTTGAGTCAATTAACATTCAGCACAATATAAAGTAAAAGATTATAAAATCTTAAATTTAATGAATAGGTCACATTAAGTCTTTCGGCTATTGCTCAAGATAGGCAAAAGTCGGAAAGACTAATGTGAATTAGTGTTTTTCGACTTTGCTCTAAGTGAAAATTAAACAAGTTTAAAAGTAGTATTCTAAAATTGATTCAGTTTCTTTATCTTAAGCTTCCGAATCAAGTTTGGGATGATGATCAATATATTTTAAATAAAGCCTAAGTTTTATGCTATATTTGTAATTATAATTTACAAATAAATCTTCTTAAAATAGTGAAAGGAATTGTAACAAAATCTACGGGGAGTTGGTATACCGTTTA
>NZ_JBFFOE010000165.1:0-3127 GCF_041562875.1 Lutibacter sp.
AACTAATAATTACTAATTTAACTAAAATATTGAGCATAAAATTTAATTATTTAAAATAATTTTCGTTTATTTACATTAGAACAATTGATACTTAAAAAAGTGGTTACCCTATGAGTTACCCTAGAGCAACTTAAAAAGTGGAACCCCTTGATATCACTGACAAAATTTAAAGGTCTACGGAGCCTCTTTCTCCGCAAAAACCCTGATAATCGTTTGATTATCAGGGTTTATTTTTTAAATTAGTTTATTCAATCTTAATTACAACAGAATCTTTTAATAACCCTCCGGCTGAAGCCGTTATTTTTGTTTTCTCTTCTTTTAAATCTGCTGACACAATAACCATTGCTTTTCCGTAAAACAGATTTACAGTATTAGATTTAAAAGGCTCAAAAGATTGTGGATTTCCATTCCCAACGCCAGCAATATTTCCTTCACCTTCAATTGTTATCTCAATTTTATTATCTGCTAAAGGACATAAATTTCCTTCCTTATCAAATGCTTCTACAAGAACATAAGAAAGATCATTCCCAGTTCCTTTTAAAATTGTTCTGTCTGGAGTCAATTTTATTCTATAAGGTTTTCCAGCTGTCTTTAATATTTCTTCACCAATTCGTTTACCTTCTTTATAAGCAATTACTCTTACTTCTCCAGGTTCATAAACAACCTCATTCCACATCAATCTAAATCGTTCCGTTGAAATTTTTGATGAAGGTTTTTTACATTGCTTTCCTTGTGTTTTTCCATTGATGAAAAGTTCAGCGCAATCACCATTTGTGTATACAAATACAGGTGTTTTTTCACCTTCTCTTCCTTCCCAATTCCAGTGAGGTAAAATATGAATTGTATTTTCTTCTGGTTTCCAATAACTTTTATATAAATAATATCTATCTTTTGGAATACCAACCAAATCAACAATTCCAAAATAAGAACTTCTTGAGGCATCTTTATCTGTCATCCCCATTTTTTCAACTGCTTGATTTCCATAGGGTGTTGGTTCACCCAAATAATCAAAACCAGTCCATACAAATTCGCCTGCTACATAACTTTCTTCTTGCTGCCACATAAAATCATCATCCGCTATTTCAGCCCAATCAGGAGCATTTAAATCGTATGAACTTACTTGCAAAGATTTAGTGAAATCTTCGTTTTCTTTAGGAAGTGGAAATTCATAAAATCCTCTTGTGCTAACTGTAGAAGCTGATTCACTAATAATTACAGATTTGTTTGGCTCAAGTTGTCTTGCCAACCTATAGCGTCTTGTATAATTCCAGCTATGCACATCATAATAATCAAAATGACGTAAAGAAGCACTTTCCATTTTATCATTAACCAACGTAATTGACCGAGTAGGGTCGTATTTATTTACATAATTCACCATGGTGTGCAACTTTTTAAATCCGTTGTTTAAATTCATTTGTACATCTCCTATTTCATTACCAACACTCCAAATAAATACTGAAGGATGATTTCTATCTCTGACTACAAAATTTCGAATATTTCTATGTGCAAAATCTTCAAAATCAGTTGTTGAGGAAATATCAATTTTAGCATCATATTTATCGAAAGCCTCATTAAAGACTAAAATCCCCATTTTATCACACAAGTCTAAAACTTCAGGAGCCGCGACATTATGACTATTTCTAATAGCATTTGCGCCCATTGATTTCATAATTTCCAATTGGCGCTCCATAGCTCTTTCATTAAAAGCAACACCTAAAGGTCCAAAATCACTATGAAGATTCACTCCTTTTAATTGCACTCTTTTATCATTTAAATAAAACCCATCATCGGTTGTAAAACGAATTGTTCTAACACCAAATAATGTTGAATATGTATCTATGGCTTCATCATTTTTATAAATGGTGGTTACTGCCTTGTAAAGCATTGGGTTTTCAATATCCCAACGTATTGGATTGGTTATTTGTGCTGTAACCTCAAAATCTTTAGTTGTTCCAAATAAAATAGTTCCTGATATTGATGCCCTTGCAACTTGATCTCCTTTTGAATTTAATATAACTTGTTCAACTTTAATAGCTTCTGAATTTCCTGATTGATTCTGTACAACTGTACTTATCCTTACATCTGCATAATTTGGTTTTACAATTGGCGTGGTAATATAGCTCCCCCAAACTGTTACATGAATTGGATTCACAACCAATAGTTGTACTTTTCTATAAATACCACCACCTGGATACCATCTACTGTCGTGTTCTCTTGTATCTGCATAAACAGCAAGTGTATTTTCACCTCCAAAATTTACAAAATCAGTAATATCCAACTGGAATGAATTGTATCCATAATCCCACACACCTGCTAATTTTCCATTGATATATACTTTTGGAAAAGCCATAACGCCATCAAAAATTAAAATGATTCTTTTATTTTTATAAGAAGAAGGAATTTCTAATTGTTTTCTATACCAGCCTTCTGCTTTCCAAGGAAGTTTTCCAGTATCTCCATCACCATCAATAATAAAAGGTTCAGAAATGGCCCAGTCATGAGGAATTGTAACTTCTTGCCAAGAAGAAGCATCATAATTTGTTTCAGAAGCATTTTCAGGGTTTCCTTTGGTAAATTTCCAATCTTTTTGAAGTGTGAATATTTCTCTTGTTTGCGCTTTAATTTCTAAAATTGTAAAAAATAGCGTAAAAATAAGCACTATTCTATTCAGTAATAATTTAGGTTGTTTCATTTCTATAAAAATTAATTACTTAAGGATGCATTGTAAAATTTCATTCCTAAGGTAGATTGGTTATTAAAATCGAATAATGTAGCGTTGTCCCAATGAGAACCTTGTCCCCAAAGAGTATTGCAATTTGTTGAAACCCAAGCTGGCTCCCAATAAATGAGGCCTTCTCCTCCTGAAGTTTCAACGACGCTTTTCAATTTGTTAAGATAATTTAATTGTCCTATTTGTGTTGCGGGATAACCTGTGATTATAGCTCCACTTCCAAGCATATTACTTGCTGCATCGGCATTTTCAAGTGTAAACGGATACGCAGTTTCAACAATCATTAATCTTTTATGATAAGTATTAATTAAGGTTGTTAAAGGAGTTGAAATAGTTGCCAATGTATACTCTGACCAGATAGGATAATAAGAAAGCCCAATCCAATCAAAATCTTTA
>NZ_JBFFOE010000166.1:0-3104 GCF_041562875.1 Lutibacter sp.
ATTACGTACTCATCTCGTAAAGATGACACAAGTGAACGTAATAAAATAGAAAGTTATTTAGCTATTAAATATGGAATTACGTTAGCTGATGCAGGTATAGGAACAACAAAAGATTACGTTAATTCTGATGGTGCATTAATTTGGGATCATACTTCAAATGCAGGTTATAACTATGATATTGCAGGTATAGGAAGAGATGATGTTTCAGCATTAAATCAAAAACAATCTAGCAGTATTAATAATGCAACAGACGCAACAGGACCTATAGAAGGTATTTTAACAATAGGTTTAGCAGACATTTATACTACAAATAGTGAAAATATATTAACAAATTCATCTAATACATTAGGGAATAAACAATTTTTAGTTTGGGGGAATAATGGCTTAGACTTAAGCCTTACTGCAACAACTATTAATGTAGACATGAGCGACGGAATTGCAGGATTATCAACACCTGTTACCTTTACAGGAATGCAACGGATTTGGAAAGTTGTAGAAACAGGAGGAGATGTTTCAAAAGTAAAAATTTCTATCCCAAAAAATGCAGTTAGAAATATAAATCCTCCAGGAAGTTATCTAATGTTTATTTCTGATACGGATATTTTTGATCCAACAGCAGATTATAGGGTTATGACAGAAGTAGCTGGAAATCTTTACACAGACTATGATTTCGATAGTACTAAATACATCACTTTTGGGTATGCTCCTGAAACGATCGTTGAACGTTCAATTTATTTTGATGGTGTTGTAGATTATGTAGATATGGAAGATGCTTTAGATTTAAATACCTCAGAATTTACAGTATCAGCTTGGATAAAAAGAGGAGTAGGTTCAGTCAATAAATCAATCCTTTCAAAAAGAGATGCTAGTTACACTGAAGGATATGATTTTAAGATTAATGGTTCTGGTCAAGTAGAAATGTCATGGGGTGTTTCAGGAGCCCAAAATATAACTTCAACAACTATAATCCCAATAGATGAATGGCATCAAGTAGCTGTTATTTATAACGGAGGTAGTGTAAATCTTTATATTGATGGAGTTTTAGATAAAACAGCATCTTTATCAGCTCCAGTTGATACAACACAATCCTTTTTTATAGCTGCTGCAGGAAAAAATACACCAACAGCATTTTTTGAAGGAAATATTGATGAAGTAAGAGTTTGGAATGTAGCTTTATCTATTGATCAATTACGTTATATAATGAATCAGGAACTTATAGATAAAAGTATTACAACAGGATTAAATCCATTACCATTAATAAAAGGTTATGTAATTCCAGCTTCTATAACAAAAAATGAAATAAGCGCAATTCCTTGGTCTAGCTTAGCAGGGTATTATCCAATGTCTGTATATACGTATACCAATACAAATGATATGTCTGGCAATGGAAATCAAGGAGCTTTAAGGAATTTAAATACGGTTGATTACCAAACTGCACCATTACCATACAAATCAACTACTGATGGTGCTTGGGATACTCCGGCAACATGGCTTAATAATTCCGTTCAAAGTATTCCAAACAGTTTATCTATTGTTGATGGAATTACACCAGTAGATTGGAATATTGTTGAAATTTCTGATAATACTGTTTTAACTTCAGGTAGCAGAGATATTAAAGTATTAGGTTTAAACATACAATCAACTACGGTAGATGCAATAGATACTAAATTAACAATGGATGGAGATAATACTGCTGGCACAGGAAACGGACTAACAGTTACCCATTATTTAAAATTAGATGGTGTTATAGATTTACAAGGAGAATCACAGTTAATACAAACTACTGATAGTGATTTAGATGCTGCAAGTACAGGTATCATAGAACGTGATCAACAAGGAACAGGAAATAGCTTTAGATACAATTATTGGAGTTCTCCAGTTAATTCAAGAGGAACTAAATTTACCATTGGTGAGGTTTTAAAAGATGGAACCGATCCAATCATTCTTCAAAATATTGATTTTGGTGCTGCAAATGCTTATGCTTATGCAGATGGTGCTACAACTTCACCTATTAAATTAAGTGCTTATTGGATGTATGTATTAAGAAATTCTGGATTGGGTTATAGTGCTTGGGCTCGTGTTGGCAATACCGGAGAATTATTGGTAGGTGAAGGATATACCATGAAAGGGTCCAATACCAGCGCAGCGGAACAAAATTATGCGTTTGTAGGTAAACCTAATAATGGAACTTTTAATTTACCTGTTAGTGCAAATAATGAATATTTAGTGGGAAATCCATACGCTTCAGCCATAGATGCTTATCAATTTATAGATGATAATGGCCCAACAGGGACAGCTTCGTTAGGAAATGGCGGTAGGCTTATTTTTTGGGAACATTACGGTGGAGATACACATAATTTAAGAGATTATCAAGGTGGTTATGCAATTTTAACTAAAGCAAGTGGTGTGCCTGCATCATCAAACGTACCTGCTGGTGTAAGTACTTTAGGTATCACTGCAAAAGGAGCTCCAGAACGTTATGTACCTGTAGGTCAATCTTTTTTTGTTGAAGGAAGCTTAACAGGTGGAAACATTCAATTTAACAATGGGCAACGTATTTTTGAAAAAGAATCTTCAGGAAATTCTATTTTTATGAAAAATAGCACTGCAAAATCTAATATAGTAACAGCAAATAGAACTGATTTAAGGCCAAAATTCAGAATAGGTTTTGATGCTCCTGCAATTAATCACCGTCAGTTATTATTAACCATTGATGAAAACACATCCGATGCTGTTGATTGGGGTTATGAAGCTGAAATATATGAAATTATTAGCGATGATATGTATTGGATGATTGACTCTAAAAAGTATGTTATTCAAGCAACTAACTCCCTTAGTTTAGATAAAGAAATTCCGTTAGGAATAGAAACTAAAGAAGGAGGAGCTATGAAAATTAAAGTGGATGCACTTGAAAATGTAGCTGAAAACACTTCCATTTATATTTTAGATAATTTAACTGGTGAAACTTATAATATTACCAACCAAACTTTTGAAATAAATTTAGAAGCAGGAGAATATAAAGAAAGGTTTGTTTTAACATTTCAACCACGTTTAAAAACGCTGGAAGAAGTTACTTTAATTGAAGGAGTTCACATTTTTATGAA
>NZ_JBFFOE010000167.1:0-3034 GCF_041562875.1 Lutibacter sp.
AAAAATATAATTAGACTTATAAAGTAATAATTTTATACTTTCTCTTTCAATAGTTTAATTTCATCACGTAATTTTGCTGCTATTATAAAGTCGAGTGCTTTGGCAGCTTCTTCCATTTGTTTTCGTTTTTCACGAATACGTTTTTCAATTTCAGGTTTTGTTAAATACGCTAATTCTTCTTCAGCAGCCATAGTTGCAGCAGTATCATAATAATAAGATGAGCCTGTATTTTTAGCCAATGTGTTTTCTATACTTTTTGTAATTTGAGTAGGGGTGATGTTGTTTGCTGTATTGTATGCAATTTGTTTTTCTCTTCTTCTTTCGGTTTCATCAATAGTTAATTGCATACTTTTTGTAATCTTATCAGCATACATAATGGCTTTTCCTTTTACATTTCTTGCTGCTCTTCCAATGGTTTGAGTAAGTGAACGATGCGAGCGTAAAAAACCTTCTTTGTCGGCATCTAAAATAGCAACTAACGAAACTTCAGGTAAATCTAACCCTTCACGCAACAAGTTAACACCAATTAGAACATCAAAGACTCCTTTACGTAAATCGGCCATAATTTCAACACGTTCTAATGTATCAACATCTGAATGAATATAACGACAACGAATTTGGATTCTACTTAAATATTTTGTTAATTCTTCTGCCATTCGTTTGGTAAGTGTAGTTACCAAAGTTCGTTCATCTAATTCTACTCTTACTTGAATTTCTTCAATTAAATCATCAATTTGATTGATACTTGGACGCACTTCAATTTCGGGATCTAACAATCCGGTTGGTCTAATTACTTGTTCAATAAAAACACCTTCAGTTTTTTGTAATTCATAATCTGCAGGTGTGGCACTTACAAAAATCACTTGATTTTGAATTTCTTCAAACTCATCAAATTTTAGAGGACGGTTATCCATTGCTGCAGGCAATCTAAACCCAAACTCCACTAAATTTTCTTTACGGGATCTATCGCCACCATACATGGCATGAACTTGTGGAACCGTGACATGACTTTCATCAATTATCATTAAATAATCGTCTGGAAAATAGTCTAATAAACAGAAAGGCCTTGTTCCTGGTTCTCGTCCATCTAAGTAGCGTGAATAATTTTCAATTCCACTGCAATAGCCCAATTCACGAATCATTTCTAAGTCAAATTCAGTACGTTCTTTTAAACGTTTTGCTTCTAAATGTTTACCTATTTCTTTGTAGTATTCATATTGTTTCATTAAATCTTCCTGAATGGCATGTATAGCATTTTGCAATACATCAGGTGAAGTAACAAACAAGTTTGCAGGATAGATGTTTAACTGTTTGAATTTTTCAACTACTTGATTATTAGACATATTGAAGCTTTCTATTTCTTCAATTTCATCTCCAAAAAAGTGAATTCTATAGGCATGTTCACCATATGAAGGATAGACTGTAATAGTGTCACCTTTAACTTTAAAAGTTCCACTACTTACTTCAGTTTCAGTCCTAGAATATAAACTAGTTACTAATTGGTGTAAAAATTTTGTGCGTGAAATAACTTCGTTTACTTCAATAGAAATGATATTTTTTTTAAATTCAACGGGGTTTCCAATACCATAAATACAAGATACAGAAGCTATAATAATTACATCTCTTCTTCCAGATAGTAAAGCAGAGGAAGCACTTATTCTTAATTTTTCAATATCTTCATTGATGGATAAATCTTTTTCAATGTATGTTCCTGTAACAGGAAGGTATGCTTCAGGTTGATAATAATCGTAATAGGAAACAAAATATTCTACAGCATTATTTGGAAAAAACTGTTTAAACTCAGAATACAATTGTGCAGCTAACGTTTTGTTATGTGCTAAAACTAAGGTTGGTTTTTGAACTTCTTGAATTAAATTAGCAACCGTAAACGTTTTTCCAGAACCAGTAACTCCTAATAATGTTTGATATTTTTCATTAGCATTTATTCCTTGAACCAATTGTTTTATTGCTTCAGGTTGATCACCAGTTGGTTTAAAATTTGATTCTAATTTAAATTGCATATTGCAAAAATAATGTAATTTTATTTTCTAAATTGATAGTATGAAGTGTATTTCAAAAAGTATTCTAGTTGTTTTTTTTCTTTTGAGTTTAAATGTAGTTGCTCAAGAAACGTTTCCAAAATCTTGGGAAGGTAATTACAAAGGCGAATTACAAATTTTTGGGGTTGATTCTATTCATATGAAGTTGGAAATGAAGTTGAATATTTTACAAAAATCTGATTCAATTTATCAATGGAAAATCATCTATAATTTTAAAGGTAAAGAAGATATTAGAGATTATGAGTTGTTACTAGTTGATAAAACAAAGGGGATTTATAAAATTGATGAGAAGAATACCATCATTATTGATTCTTATTATAAAACAGAAATTTTTACAAGTTTTTTTGAAGTGATGGATTCCTTTATTATTTCAACCTATACAAAAGAGAATAAAGACATTATTTTTGAAATTATTGCTTCAGATGGAAAAACTCCAACTATAACAGGTAATTCTAAATTTAAGGATGAAGATATTCCTGAGGTAAAATCGTATTTAGTTAATAGTAGGCAAAAAGCAATTTTAAAGAAACAGTAGTTACCTTCTAATTAGGCTAAAGTGTCCTTTTCTGGTTCGTATATTTCCTATAGTATCTACTAATTCAACGGAGAACCAGTAATCGGTTGCAGGTAATGGATTTCCTTTAAATAAACCATCCCAACCATTTTCATTTGGGTTAATTTGAGCTACTAATTTTCCAAACCTGTCAAAAATATTAACCATTGAGCTGGTATAGAATTTGTCATTTATACCAACAATGTTCCAAGTATCATTAAACCCATCATTATTTGGGGTGAAGAATTTTGGAAACCCTACCACAGAGGTCTCTAATTGAGCAATTCCACAATTATTTTTATCTTGAATGAAAACCGTATAAATACCTGCAGCTAAATGATCAAAATAAGGTTCGTCTTGAAAAGAAGATACAAACCCATCTAATTTAGCGAGTGCATATTCATAATCTCCAATCCCTAAA
>NZ_JBFFOE010000168.1:0-2982 GCF_041562875.1 Lutibacter sp.
TCAAGAAGCATTTGATCAAAAAAATAGTAGTATTGTTGCTAAGTTTGATGAATTATTAAAAAGTACTCAAAATCTAGATTCAACATTTAGTGCTCAACAATCTAAACAGCTAGAAGGATTGAGTCAATATTTATCAGGTACCTACCAAGAAAAAACATACTTGAAGACTATTTTAGGCAAAGGGATGGAATCTCCAAAATTTGTTGATTATGAAAATTTTAAAGGAGGAACAACTTCATTAGACGACCTGAAAGGTAAATATGTTTATGTTGATGTTTGGGCAACTTGGTGTGGACCTTGTAAAGCTGAAATACCATTTTTAAAAGAAGTAGAAAAAGCATATCATGATAAAAATATTGAATTTGTAAGTATTTCAGTTGATGTTGCTAAAGACCATGATAAATGGAAGGAAATGGTGGAAGAAAAAGAATTAGGAGGTATTCAAATATTTGCTAATAGCGATTGGAAATCTGAATTTGTACAAGCTTATAAAATTAATGGAATTCCTCGTTTTATTTTAATTGATCCTGCAGGAAATATTGTTTCAGCTGATGCTCCAAGACCTTCTTCAGAAGGGTTAATTGCATTATTTAATGAGTTGAAAATAGAATAAAAAGATTTTTTTTATTCAAAAAAGATTCATACAGTTTTAATAAATTTGTGTGAATCTTTTTTTGAAATTATTAAACTTCATTTATAAAATAAATGAGTTTAACATCTAATTTTTTTCAAAAGAAAAATATATATATAAAGCATGGAGAATTCCATAATAAAATCTTCAGAATTAGAAACCTATTTTCAACAATTTAGAAAACATATAATAGGTATTGGTCAAACATTTAAATCTCCTTACGGGGAAAAAGAAATTATTTACACAGATTGGACTGCAAGCGGAAGATTGTATCGCCCAATAGAAGAAAAAATGTTAAATGATTTTGGTCCTTTTGTAGCAAATACACATACTGAAACCTCTGTTACGGGTTCAGCAATGACCATGGCATACCATAAAGCTAGAAGTATTATTAAACAACATGTGAATGCAAGTGCAGGTGATGTTTTAATTACCGATGGAACTGGAATGACTGGAGTAGTAAATAAGTTTCAGCGTATTTTAGGAATTAAAGTGGCAGAAAATTTAAAGGAATTTACCAATGTGCCAGATGCATTAAAACCAATTGTTTTTGTTACGCATATGGAGCATCATTCCAATCAAACCTCTTGGTTAGAAACCATTGCTGATGTTGAAATTATTCCCTGCCAAGAATCGGGTTTAATTTGTTTTGAAAGCTTTGAGAAATTATTGGTTCAGTATAATGACAGGCCCATTAAAATTGCTTCTGTAACAGCATGTTCAAATGTTACAGGAATTAGAACTGAATTTCACAAAATTGCTAAAATAATTCACCAATATGGAGGGCTTTGTTTTGTCGATTTTGCCTGTTCAGCTCCATATGTTGAAGTAAACATGCATCCTAAAGACCCAGAATCATATTTAGATGCTATTTTCTTTTCTCCACATAAATTTTTAGGAGGTCCAGGCACTTCAGGCGTGTTAATTTTTAATAAAAAACTGTACAAAAATATTGTGCCAGACAATCCAGGAGGTGGAACTGTAAATTACACAAATCCTTGGGGGAATCGTGATTATATTGACGATATTGAAACTCGTGAAGATGGTGGAACACCAGGATTTATACAAACTATTAGAATTGCACTTTCCATTCAATTGAAAGAAAAAATGGGAATTGAAAATATTTTGAAGCGAGAACATGAAATTAATGAGCTAATTTTTGAAAAACTTTCTAAAATTCCAAACATCACTATTTTAGCAGGTCAACATACAGATAGATTAGGGATTTTTTCATTTTTTATTAAAGATGCACATTTTAATTTAGTAGTGAAATTATTAAATGATAGATTTGGAATTCAAACGCGTGGAGGCTGTTCTTGCGCAGGTACTTATGGTCATTTTTTATTGCATGTAGATCAGCAAACTTCTAAAAATATTGAAGAGCAAATATTAGAAGGGTGTATGGTTGAGCGTCCAGGATGGATTCGAATGTCTATTCATCCAACAATAACAACTAAAGAAGTGTTATATGTTTGTGATAGTATAAAAAAAGTTGCTGAGAATGTAGAGGAATGGAGCAAAGATTATACGTATGAAGCCATTAAAAATGAATTTATTCATAATACAGCCAAACCAATTGAAATAGAGATTGTAAATAATTGGTTTAAGTAATATTTTGGAGGGAACAAATTTTCTATATTTGAGAAATATTAAAAAATAATGAATGGATAATTTGATTTTTTTCGTTAGGCAAGGTCTTTTTCATGTATTAGATTGGAAAGCATACGATCATATTTTATTTTTAATCGCATTGGCGGTTGTTTACGATTTTAAAAATTGGAAAAAAGTATTATGGTTAATTACACTTTTTACAATTGGACATACACTCACATTAATTTTAGCTGCTTATAAAGTTGTATCCGTAAATTCAAATTGGATTGAATTTTTAATACCAGTTACCATAATTATTACCGCTTTGGGTAATATTATATTTGTAAAAAGCATCACAAAAAACACGAAAACAAATATTAATTTAATTTTCGCTTTATTTTTTGGGTTAATTCACGGACTTGGATTTTCAGGATATTTTAAAATGCTTATTGGGAGTTCTAATAGTAAATTAATTCCATTATTAGAATTTGCTTTAGGAATAGAATTTGCTCAAATAATTATAGTATTAATAATACTTATATTGGGATTTATTTTTCAAACAATTTTTCGTTTTTCAAAAAGAGATTGGATTCTTATAATATCATCAATTGTTATTGGTATAGTAATTCCTATACTTATAAAATCTATATTTTGGTAAAAATTTAACGTAGAGTTAATTAGAATCTTTTTACATTCGTGTTTATCTTAAATTTATGAATAAAAAACAACTAAAATACGACCAAGCCTATATGAGAATGGCA
>NZ_JBFFOE010000169.1:0-2956 GCF_041562875.1 Lutibacter sp.
ACTAATATTATAACTAAAAATAATATAGGTATTATGAACTTAGAAAAATTATAAGGGCTAAAATCTAAGTTAATATCATACTTAAATCTATTTAAAAAGACTGTTAAATTGTCGAAATAAAATTCATAAGTGAAATAAATAAATATTGGAGTCAAAAAACCTATTATAGGTATCAATAAATTTTTAATATTTACTTTTTCATAAATTATAATAGCAATATAAATTAAAATTAAATAAAAAATACTCCAAGAATAAATTAATGTAGCAACTCCAATCCAAAAAGCAGCATCAAATATTTTTGTATTCGTATTTACACCACTTCTTAAACTGTATATTTTACGATAGCCTAAAAGCAATACTAAATTTGAAAAAATAATATAATTAGTAAAAATAGCTTCAGGAAAAGCCCCTAATATTAAAACAACTAAAAGTAATGAGTAAGCATTGTCTTTCGTTAATTTATTCTTTTTAACAATAAATTTGAATATCAATAAAAATAACACAAGCCAAAAGAAAAAAACTATTTGATCTAATAGAAAACTCCATGAAAATTCAATTGAATCTCCTAAAAAAGTTGGAATAAAATAAAATAAAAATAGCAATACAACTACATTAAATATATTTACGGGTTTAGTTTTATTAAAAAAATTTGCTATCATTACTATATTTTATACTTTTGCCTGTAAATATAATTAAGATATGATTGCAAACAATATTTTTAAAGCAATAGGTGAATTTTGTCAGACTGTTTTATTTCAACCATACAATGCTTTAAGATCATTGGATAATTGGTGGTTGCAAAGTACTATAAGTTGGATATTTATCGCCATTACTTTTACAGCATTCCTTTATTGGTTAGGTGAATTAAAAAAATACAAAAAAGCTGGTAACGAATAGTTTATAATTTAATTTATCATTTCCTTTTTTTAAAAAACTCAAATTCTGTGGGAAGTAAGAACAAGCTTAAAAGATTTCGTGAAAACGAAACATTTTCAAATGTAATTCAACCTACACGAGAAGAGTTAATTAACGGATCTCCTTTAAAAGGAAACTGGCATTCACATTTTAACAATACCAATCCAATTGTATTAGAATTAGGGTGTGGAAAAGGTGAATACACCATTGCTTTAGCTCGAAAAAATCCAAACATTAATTATATAGGTATCGATTTAAAAGGCGCACGTTTTTGGCGTGGAGCTAAAACAGCTTTGGAAGAAAATCTAAATAATGTTACATTTATTAGAACACAAATTGAATTGATAGATTTACTTTTTGATAAAAATGAAGTAACTGAAATTTGGATTACCTTCCCTGATCCTCAAATTAAATACACAAGAACAAAACACCGTTTAACAAATGCTGAGTTTTTAAAAAAATACCATCATGTTTTAATTTCTGATGGAATAGTGAATTTAAAAACGGATAGTGAATTTATGCACGGTTATACATTAGGGTTATTACATGGTGCGGGTCATGAAGTTTTATATGCGCACCACAATATTTACAAAAATCCAGAAACTCCTATTGAAGTAACTTCTACTCAAACCTTTTACGAAAGTCAATATTTAGAGAAAGGAAAACCAATAACTTATATAAAATTTAGAATTCGTTATTAAATTATTATTTTTAACGAATGGAAAAATCAGAGAACTTTTTTGATAAAGTTTATGAAGTTACAAAATTAATTCCCTTCGGAAGAGTTACAAGTTATGGTGCAATTGCCAAATACCTTGGCGCTGCAAAATCTGCAAGAATGGTTGGTTGGGCAATGAACGCTTCTCATTATAAAGAAGATATTCCAGCTCATAGAGTAGTGAATAGAAATGGGCTATTAACAGGAAAACTTCATTTTGATGGCACCAATTTAATGCAGCAATTATTAGAAAATGAAGGCATTGAAGTTAAAGAAAATCAAATTCAAAATTTCAGGGAAATCTTTTGGGATCCTTATAAAGAACTAAGCATTTAACACAAATTTATTTAATCTGTAACACCCTCTACATTTCTTTTTTATAGGAATCTTTTTATATCCGTTTGAACTCTGTATATTTGTTGTTTAGAATGATTTTAGATAAACAATTATGACATTAAGCAAAAAAGATATAACAAAAGTACTTGAAACTATTACCGCACCTGGTGAAGGTAAAAGTTTAATTGAAAGTGGAGCTGTAAAAAACATTGTAACTTTTGATAAAGAAGTTATTATAGATGTTACTATTAGTAACCCAACTTTACAAGCAAAAAAGAAAGTTGAAGTTGAAATAATGAAAGCTATCCACGATCAAATTGATCAAAAAATTGACGTAAAAGTTAATGTTTCTGCCGTAGTTCCAGTGAAAGAAGTTGAAGTTAAAGAAAACTCAATTCCTGGTATTAAAAACATTATAGCTATTGCATCTGGAAAAGGAGGCGTTGGAAAATCTACCATTACCGCAAACATGGCTATTTCATTGCAAAAAATGGGATTTAAAGTTGGTATTTTAGATGCTGATGTTTATGGGCCTTCCATACATTTAATGTTTGATGTTGCAAATGCAAAACCATTATCAATAGAAATTGATGGGCGTTCGAAAATGCAACCTATTGAAAGTTATGGTATAAAAATATTATCTCTTGGTTTTTTTACAGATGCAAATCAAGCAGTAATATGGCGTGGAGCAATTGCTTCAAAAGCCTTAAATCAAATGATTTTTGATTCACATTGGGGAGAATTAGATTTTCTTTTAATTGATTTACCTCCAGGAACTGGTGATATTCACTTATCTATTGTGCAAGCTGTTGCAGTAACAGGAGCAATAATTGTTAGTACTCCGCAAAATATTGCTTTAGCTGATGCTAAAAGAGGTGTTGCAATGTTCAAACAAAAAGACATCAATGTACCTGTATTAGGTATTGTTGAAAACATGAGTTATTTCACACCTGCCGAGTTACCAAATAACAAATATTACATTTTTGG
>NZ_JBFFOE010000170.1:0-2938 GCF_041562875.1 Lutibacter sp.
AAATAGAGTTATTAGTTGAGGGATCTTAGTTTTTGTTGTCATTCCTGCGAAGGCAGAAATCTCATGAATAAGAATCAGATTTTCATCTCTTTTTTAAAATAGTAACATCAACCAAATACCATTTCTGAAAACTTATAAAATAGAGCACTTTAAACTTTAAACTTTGTACTTTTTAAACCCAACGCGCTACCTGCCCATTCACTAAAAACAGCTATAAGCTGTTTTTTTTACGCTCTGTCCTACTTTTCCCTTCAAAATTTAAACTTTTAATTTGTAATGATTATCTTTGCGTTTCGAAAAAATAATAATAAAAATGAAAATATCATACAATTGGTTAAAGCAATTCTTAAAGGTTGATTGGGAAGCTGAAAAAACAGGTGAATTGTTAACTGATTTAGGACTGGAAGTAGAAGGTATTGAAACCGTTGAATCTATAAAAGGAAGTCTTGAAGGTGTAGTAATTGGTAAAGTTTTAACCTGTATTCAACACCCAAATGCAGATAGATTAAAAATTACAACCGTAGATTTAGGAAATGGTGATCCAATACAAATTGTATGTGGCGCTCCTAATGTAGCTGCTGGGCAAACAGTGGCAGTAGCAACTATTGGAACTACTTTGTATGATGATAAGGGTGAAGGTTTTGTGATAAAGAAAGGGAAAATTAGAGGAGAAGAAAGTCATGGAATGATTTGTGCCGAAGATGAATTAGGATTAGGTAAAAGCCATGATGGAATTATGGTTTTAGAGAATGACTTAATAGCTGGGACTCTTGCATCCAAAGTTTTTAATATAGAGAAAGACCTAGTTTTTGAAATTGGATTAACACCTAACAGAGCTGATGCCATGAGTCACTTAGGAACTGCTCGTGATTTACGTGCGGGACTTATTCAACAAAATATTACCTTGGAGTTAATTTCACCTTCAGTGAGTGCTTTTCATGTAGATGACAGAACTTTAAAATTTGACGTTGTTGTAGAGGATAGTGAAAAAGCACCAAGATATACAGGTGTTACAATTTCTGATATTACGGTGAAAGAATCTCCAGAATGGATCCAAAATAAATTAAAGGCTATTGGTGTAACTCCTATAAATAATATTGTGGATGTTACAAATTATGTACTTCATGAAATAGGGCAACCTTTACACGCTTTTGATGCAGCAAAGTTTAGAGCCCAAAAAGTAATTGTTAAAACATTACCTACAGGAACAAAATTTACAACCTTGGATGGCGTTGAGCGTGAGTTACATGAAGAAGATTTAATGATATGTAATGGAGGTGAAGAACCAATGTGTATTGCGGGTGTTTATGGTGGTTTACATTCAGGTGTAACTGATAATACAACTTCTATATTTTTAGAAAGTGCTTATTTTAATCCAGTTGCTATTCGTAAAACAGCAAAAAGACACGGGTTAAATACCGATGCTTCTTTTAGATTTGAAAGAGGAATAGATTCAAACTTGACGGAGTATGCTCTAAAAAGAGCCGCAAATTTAATTATAGAAGTTGCAGGAGGGAAAGTTTCTTCAGAGATTGTTGATTTATATCCAACAAAAATAGAAGATTTTCAAGTTTTTCTTTCTTATGAGAAAATGGATAGAATAATTGGAGCTCCAATCCCAAGAGAAACAGTTAAAAACATATTAGCTTCTTTAGATATAAAATTTAATAGTGTTACTGAAGGTGGTTTAGGGTTAACCATTCCTTCATACAGAGTAGATGTTACAAGAGAAGCTGATGTAATTGAAGAAATTTTACGTGTTTATGGTTATAACAATGTTGAGTATTCTCATAAGCTAAATACATCTATTTCTTTCTCAGAATTTGATGATGTTAAGATTGAAAATGTAGTAGCAAATCAATTAATTTCTCAAGGATTTAATGAAACCATGGCAAATTCTTTGACTAAAGCAGACTATGTTTCGTTAACAGAAATACTAAATCCGGAGCATAATGTAACCATGTTAAATCCTTTAAGTGGAGATTTAGGTGTAATGCGTCAATCGTTGTTATTCAGTGGTTTAGAATCTGTAATATATAATATTAACAGAAAAAATAGTTCTTTAAAATTCTTTGAATTTGGGAAAACATACCATCATTTTGAAAGTGGTTATAGTGAGCAAAAACATTTAACATTATTTGTTTCAGGAAATAGAACAAAAGATAGTTGGAATCTTTCTCAAAGATCATCTGATTTCTTTTATGTAAAAGGAATTGTAAGTGCATTATTACAACGTTTAGGTGTTCAAAATGTTAAAACAACTCCAACTAAAAATGATATTTTTTCTGAAGGAATTACATTAAGTATAGGAAAAATTAAACTGGTAGATTTAGGAGTTGTAAAGCGACCTATTTTAAAAGAATTTGGAATTAAACAAGAAGTTTTATTTGCTGATTTTAATTGGGAAAATGTATTAAAAGTAGGAGGAAAATCACAAGTTAAAGTAGCTGAATTACCTAAATTTCAAGCAGTAAAAAGAGATTTTGCTTTATTATTGGATAAAGAAATAACTTTTAGTGAAATTTACAACTTAGCATTTCAGGCTGAAAAAAGCTTTTTGAAAGAAGTAGATTTGTTTGATGTATATGAAGGAGAAAAATTGGAAGAAGGAAAAAAATCTTATGCAGTTAGTTTTTTAATTCAAGATGAAAACAAAACTTTAGATGAGAAACAAATTGATAAAATAATGCAAAAACTGCAACAAACATTTGAAAAAAATGTGGGTGCAATTTTACGCTAATTTTTTATGAACTGAATATATAGCCTTTAGAAATTTTTTCTAAAGGCTTTTTTTTTAATTTTGCACAAACTATTGTCAATGTATAAAAGTATCATTCGTCCATTATTTTTTCTTTTCGATCCTGAAAAAATTCATCATTTTACATTTTCACTTATAAAGATTGCATCTAAAATACCTGGAATACCTTTCCTTTTTAGA
>NZ_JBFFOE010000171.1:0-2896 GCF_041562875.1 Lutibacter sp.
ATATATTAAGCTAATAGTGTTCATTGTTTTTTTAGGATGCACTACACCTAAAATACTATATGATTACGATAATCAAGTTGATTTTAATCAATACAAAACATTTCAGTTTTATAATGATATTCTATTAAATATTAATGAAATAGAAGCGAATAGGATTCTTACGCAATTGGAAAAATCCATTATTGAAAAGGGTTTAGAAATTAGTGATAATCCAGCAATTTTTGTTGATGTTAAATTAAATCAGTTTGAGGCACCAAGAAATTCAGTTGGTATTGGTTTTGGTAATTATGGAAGACATTCAGGAATAAGTGTTGGTGGGCAATTACCAATTAATGGCAATACCTTAACAAAACAATTTACTATTGATTTTGTTGATGCTAAAACTGATAAATTAATTTGGCAGGGTTTTTATGAAGGAAATTTTCAAACCAACATTAAAATTATTGAAAAAGAACAGCTTCTAGCCGAAGCATTTCAAAAATTATTAAGTAATTATCCCCCCAAAAAATAATAATGATTAATTTATCTTTATGCGAATTCCTTCACTATGACTACTGAACTCTGGAGCATACATGCTTTGAATGGTTGTAATTCCGTTGCTAAAATCACCTGCGTTATTTACGCGTAAATCGTATTCAAAAACAAATACTCCTTTTGGTAAATTGTCAAAAAAGAAGTTGGTTGAAGCGTCTTTTGTGCTTTCGTAATAACCTAAACCATCTTGCCATTTGTATTGTGAAAGTACATTTATAGGTTCTAAACCACTTGCTCTCATATCTTTCATATGCACAAATTCCATAGGTCTGTCTACTTTTAATTCAATTCTTACTGTAATTAAATCTCCCAATTTTAAATGTGTTGCTTCATTAATTTCGGTTAATAATTTACCAGTATCTGAATTTGTTTTTAAGAATATTTTTTTATTCAATTTAAGTGGTGTTTCTGCGGACGTAATTTTATCTAAATCTTCAAAATATTGCCAATACAAACCTCCCCAAGCAATTCCTTCATCTTTTTTAGAAATGGTTACACTTCCCATTTTTGAAGTTATTTCGTTTCCATTCCACGAAGTTTTAAAATACCCTGTTCCAGCTTCAATTTTTACATTTTCTAATTTTGAAGGCTCTATTTTCTGATTTCCAACGGTAACTTCAAGAGATTCATTTACAGAAAGCCAATCATTCCCTTGTAATAAAAGTGCATACACAGCTTCGGTAGTTGATTTTGTTGTTGCCCAGCGGTTAGTTTGTTTATTTTTTAGTAACCAAACTTTCAATTCATCAACAGTTGAAGTATCATTTTCAATTTCAGAAAATACTTCAATTAGTAAGGCTTGCGTTTCAATAGGTGCTTGGTTCCAATACCAGCTCGCTGTATTTTCTTTCCAATACATTCCCATTTCTTCACTAGTAATACTATTTTCTTTTAATGAATTTAAAATTTTAGAGGTTGTTTTTGAATTTCCATTTCTATATTGAACCAAAGCATTCAATCCTTTTCCATATAAATTGAAGTCTTTCCAATAGGTAGAAGCTTGATTTTTATAATAGTTAATAGCAGGTTCAACATTTTTAGGTAATTCAATAGTGCTATAAAAACTTCGCATATATAAATAGTGAAGTTGTGTGTAACCAATATTATTTTTCTCTAAATATTCTTTCTCAGCTTTGATACCTTGCTCTTTAGTTTTAGCTACATCTCGTAATTTTTTAGCCTGTTTTAATAGTTTGTTGTAATCATCTAAAACTTCTTCATCTAAAAAATTAACAGCTTTTGAGATGATAGTTTCAATGGATTTATTAGTTGTTTCAACTTCATTAAATGTTATACCTAATTTTTGTAAATGCCCAAAGCCAGTTGCAATATGTTGTGTTATATAACGGTTTGGGTAATCACTTCCTTTAAACCATGGAAAGCCACCATTGCTAAACTGCATTTCTTTTAATTTATTGATGGCGGTTTGTTGCTCATTAGTTAATTTGTTTAAATTGAAAAGCAATGCAATACGTTTTTTTTGTTCCGTTTCACTTTGCGCATCTCGTAACCAAGGTGTTTCTTGAAGAATTATAGATTTCAATTCCTCATTTTTTTCCAAATTTGAAATTAACGCATCACTATTTTGCCATTGATTAAACACTTCTTTTATGCGAGGATTGGATTCTAAAATATGACTTGCCAATGTATTTGCATATAAACGAGAAAAAGTTTGTTCAGAACATTCATATGGATATTCCATTAAATAGGGTAAACTTTGCACCGCATACCAAGCAGGATTGGAAGTAACTTCTAACGTTAATTTATGATTTTTAAGCGTTGTAGAAGTGTTGTTTTTCAATTTATCTAAACTAAATGTTTTGGTCTGATTGCTACGAACCCACATTGGCAAAGTTTCTGTTACTAACATTCTGTTAGATAAAACAGGTAATATATTTTGCTCTCCATCACTAAATTTACCAGCTTTTGCAATTATTTTGTATTGTACAGCTTGTACACCATCAGGAATAGATAATTCCCAGCTAACATTGGTATTTCCTTTAGCATCAATTTCAAAGGGTTTTATTTTTAGGGCATTTCCCAATAAATTATTGATGTCTTTACCAGAAATAGCATCGGTTAATTCTAAAATAGCAGTTCCATTTAGCAATTTATCAGATAAATTTGAGATTTTACTTGAAAACACAATATGATCACCTTCACGTAAAAATCGTGGTGGATTTGGTAATACCATCAAATCCTTTTGAGTTACGGTTGTTAAGGTTTTTGTGGCTGTTGCAACATCTTTAGTATGTGCCAATAATTGTAATTTCCAACGTGTTAAAGCTTCAGGAACAGTAAAGTTAAAACTGACATTTCCATCTTTGTCGGTGGTTAAATGTGGATAGAAAAAGGCGGTTTC
>NZ_JBFFOE010000172.1:0-2894 GCF_041562875.1 Lutibacter sp.
ACTTCCCAATGAAAATACCATTTATTTAGCTGACAGTATAAATGCACCATATGGTGAAAAATCACCTGAAGAAATTATTTCATTAAGTATTAAAAACACTGAGCTTTTAATTTCAAAAGGGTGTAAACTTATTATTGTTGCTTGTAATACAGCAACCACTAATGCTATAGAATATTTACGAAAAACTTATATGATTCCTTTCATAGGAATTGAACCAGCCATAAAACCTGCTGCACTTTTAAGTAAAACTGGCGCTATCGGTATTTTAGCAACTAAAGGAACATTAACAAGTAAACTATTTGAAAAAACAGCTGCTGAATACACAAAAGACATCACTACTATTGAACAAGATGGCGAAGGCTTAGTACCACTTATTGAAGCTGGAAAACTAAATTCTAAAGAGTTAAATGAGTTGCTTTCGGCATATCTAAAACCTATGCTAAATTTTAACATAGATCATCTAGTTTTAGGATGTACACATTACCCCTATTTAATTCCACAAATAAAAGAAATTTTAGGCACCTCTATACATATTATAGATTCTGGAGAAGCTGTTGCCAAACAAACAAAAGCTATTTTAGAAAAATTAAATTTACTTTCAACTTCAAAAATACTAGGAAATCATCAGCTATTTATTAATAGCAACAAAGAAGTTTTAGAACAACTAATTAAAGAGGTTACAGCAAATTATTCAGTTAAAAGATTAGATTTTTAATTTTATCAAACGAACTAGTTAAAGGTTGAATTTCTTTTAATAACATGCGTTGGCAAAACAATGGTTTTGAATTTAAATTCCTTTCCTTTTTTATGAGCCTTAATTTCTTTAAGCAATAATTTTAACGCACTTTTTCCCATCTCAAAACCAGGCTGATCGATAGTGCTAAGTGAAGGTGAAATTACAGATGACATAAACCAATTACTAAACCCAATAATGGCAATTTGTTCAGGAATTTTAATTCCAACCTCATTAAAATAGGCAACAACACCAATACCAACAAGGTCAGTTATTGCGAAAATCCCATCAACATCTTTGTGTTCCGTATAAATTTTCTTTGCAAAATTATAACCTTCTTCAAAACTCACTTTTTCACATGTAAATATTAATGAATTATCAAATGGTAAATTGTAATCTTTTAATGCTTTTTTATACCCTAAAAAACGATCAATAGAATTTTGGGGATTTAAAGGACCTCTAATATGAGCAATTTTTTTACATCCAGATTTAATTAAATGTTCTGTTGCATCATAACCGGCACTTCTATCATCAATAACAACTTTTGAGCAATCTAGCAACTTTGAAATTTTATCAAATAAAACTAAAGGGATATCATGTTCAATAACTTTTCGTAAATGATCTAAATTTTTTGTATTATTAGACAACGACATTAAAATACCATCAACCCTTTTGCTTATTAACAAATCTATTTGTTTTTTTTCTAGTTCTTCAGATTCGTTTGACTGTAATATAATAACCAAATACCCTTTTTTTTCAGCCTTTTCAATAATAGCATTTACAATATTTGAAAAAAAGTGGTGAACAATCTCAGGGATTATTAAACCAATAGTTTTTGATTCTTTAGTTCGAAGATTTACAGCAAAAGAATTTGGTTTGTAATTAAGTTCTTCAGCAAGTTTTAAAACAGCTGCTTTCGTTTTAGGACTCACATCAGTATAATTTTTTAGAGCTTTTGAAACTGTTGTAATTGAAATACCTAACTCTAAAGCAATTTCTTTTAATGTAACTTCTTTCATCCGTTTAATTTTTATTTTTTAGCGGTAACAGATGCTGTTCGCCATTAATCATTCCTTTGTGTGTCAAAATTTGTAATGCCCGTTTCATTTTATAAATTTAGATAATATAATTTACATAATCGAAAACGTTTTCGGTAAAATCGAAAACGTTTTCGATTAAAATTTAGTATATAAAAGTGTTAATACCACATACATTCGATTTTGATAATCAAAATTAATAACTTTAACATTATGAAAAAACTATTTTTAATGAAGCAGAATTATATTTTTATATTTTTCTTAGCAATTACCAGTGTTGCTTTTGCACAAACCAAAAGCGTCACAGGAACTATAAATGATGCATTTGGACAACCTTTACCAGGCGTAAACATTTTATTGAAAGGAACCGTTATTGGAACAACTTCTGATATGGATGGAACTTATGCCTTATCTAATTTAGAAAGTGGAGATTTCACTGTTGAAGTTTCTTATGTTGGTTTTAAAACTTTTTCAAAAGCAATTACAATTCAGAATGAAAATTTAACTGTAGATGTAATTTTAAATGAAGATGTTATGTCTTTAGATGATGTTATGATAACTGGAGTTGCAAATCCTCGTTCAAAAATTGAGTCAAGTATTTCAGTTACCACATTAAAACCAAGTTTAATCGCACAATCTTCACCAAGATCAACTGCGGAAATATTTAGAACTATTCCTGGTATTAGAACAGAATCTTCTGGTGGAGAGGGAAATACAAATATTTCTGTTAGAGGTGTGCCAATTTCTGCAGGAGGATCAAAATACTTACAATTACAAGAAGATGGTTTACCTGTACTTTTATATGGTGATATTTCTTTTGCTACGGCTGATATTTTTTTAAGAGCCGATCAAAATATTGCTAGAATTGAAGCTATAAGAGGAGGTTCTGCTTCTACGCTTTCAAGTAATTCTCCTGCAGGTATCATAAATTTTATCAGTAAAACTGGTGAAATAGAAGGTGGTGGAGCAGCAACTACAGTTGGTTTAGATTACAATAGTTTAAGAACCGATTTTGATTATGGATCACCAATTGGTGAAGGAGTTTCTTTTCATGTTGGTGGTTTCTACAGACAAGGTGAAGGCGTTAGAGATGCAGGATATTTAGCAAATAAAGGAGGTCAAAT
>NZ_JBFFOE010000173.1:0-2846 GCF_041562875.1 Lutibacter sp.
AAATCCAACTAAAGCAGTTGAACTTTCGTTAAATGCTCGTAAGAAAGCAGAAAGTTTTGATTTGGATAATGTGAAACAACAATGGTTATCAATTTTAACCTAAGAATTTTCTATGATTGAACAATTCTATGCTAGAAGTCCTGTTTTCTTACAAAATATCTATATTTCAATTTATGGATATTATTGGAAAAGAAGGCGATATGGTGGTTGTTTTAGCGAAAAATTAAAAGAGTTTAAGCAACATGAGAATTTTTCAGAAGAACAATGGATAGCGTATCAAACATTTGAACTTCGAAAGTTATTAATTCATTCATATACAACGGTTCCATTTTATAGAAAAAAGTATACAGAATATGGTTTTACAATTCAAGATTTTGAAAATTTTGAGTTAGAAGACTTACAGAAACTTCCATATTTGGAAAAAGATGAATTACGGAAGTATGGAACAACTACATTACTATCCAATAAAAGGGGAAAAGGAAAGTTTTATAATAGCAGTGGGAGTACAGGCACACCTACTCAAATATATTTTAGTAAAAAATTTCATCAAACTTGGAGCGCATTATATGAATTACGTGTTAGAAATTGGGCGGGTGTAAATTATAAATTGCCTAGAGCTATGATTGGAGGCAGACGTGTTATTCTTTCTGATAAACCTAAGCCACCATATTTTAGGTATAATAAAGCGGAATCTCAAGCCTATTTTTCAGCGTATCATATTTCTGATAACACAGCAAAAGAGTATGTATTAGGTTTACAGAAATCAAAAGCTACCTATTTAGTAGGTTATGCTATGAGTATCTATTTATTGTCGCAAAGTATTCGTAAACAAAATTTAAAGGCTCCAAAGTTAAAAGCAGTATTAACATCAAGTGAAAAATTAACCACCACAATGAGAACTATTATTGAAAATACGTTTCAATGTAAAGTGTTTGACGCATATAGTGGAGTAGAAGCTTGTGGTTTAATTTCCGAAAATAAGAAAGGAGAACTTCTTTTTAGTCCTGATTCAGGTATTATGGAAGTTTTAGACAGTAATGGTAAAAATTTAAATTATGGGAAATCAGGAGAAGTAGTTGCTACTGGATTTTTGAATTACGACCAACCACTGATACGTTATAGGATTGGTGATAGTGTGAAATTATCAGAGAATCAAAAAACTTTTTCAGGTAGTAAAATGCTAAAAATTGATGAAATAGAAGGGAGAATAGAAGATGTGATTATAGGTAGCAAAGGACAAAAAATGGTACGTTTTCATGGAATATTTGTTGGAATTCCATCAATTATAATGGCGCAAGTTATTCAGAAAACATTAAATCAAATTGAAATAAAATTAGTAGTTGAAAATTCATATGAAACAAATTTTGAGAAAGTAATGATAGACAGAATTAAGAGCCAATTAGGAGAAGTATTAATTAATTTTAGTTATGTTAATGAGATAGAGAAAACGACTAATGGAAAATATAAAGCAGTAATTTCAAATTTGAAGAATGGGTAAAAAAGTTATATGGGTATTAAATCAAACAGCCGGTAAGCCTGATTCTGGTTGGGGAGAAAGGCACTATAATTTTGCAACCTATTGGGTTAAAAAAGGATATGTTGTAAAAATAATTTCAGGTTCATACAATCATCTTTTTATAAATCAACCTAAAACTTCAAATAAAACATTTACTCTTGAAGAAGTTGAAGATGGAATTACTTTTTGTTGGGTAAAAACTCCAAAGTATAAAGGTGGTGGTTACCGTAAATTTTGGAGTAATTTTATTTTTATGCTTAAGTTATTTTTTTTACCGACTAAAGCATTAAGTAAGCCATCTCATATTATAGTATCATCAATGCCTATTTTCCCAATTATAAATGGTTATTTTTTTAAGAAAAGATTTAAAGCTAAAAAACTAATTATTGAAATTAGAGATTTATGGCCATTAACACCCATATATTTGAAAGGTTATTCAAAAGATCACCCTTTGGTACGCATAGTTTCTTGGTTTGAAAAATTTGCGTACAAAAAATCAGATGCCATTGTTTCATTATTACCAAATGCTAATTCATATATAAATAACATATCCAAGAATCCTAATAAATTATACTGGATACCGAATGGTATTGATGAAACACTTCTAAAAAATGAGGATTTACCCATTTCAGTAATACATGAAATTCCCAAAAATAAATTTATTGTTGGTTATGCAGGAACCATTGGTATGGCTAATGCGATGGAATACTTTGTGGATGCAGCAATTTTATTGAAAGATAAAAAGGATATTCATTTTGTAATAGTTGGTAATGGATATTTAAAAAAACAATTTATTGAGCAAACTAAAGGAAATAATAATATTACTTTTATAGATAAAATTGGTAAAAATCAAGTGCAAAATATACTAACTCTTTTTGATGTTTGCTATGTTGGTAGATATAATAATAAATTATACGATTATGGTGTCTCATATAATAAATATTATGATTATATGCTTGCAAGTAAGCCCATTTTAGAGTCTTCAAATAAAATAAAAAGTTCAACTGAATTAGCTAAATGTGGAATTATTGTAAAACCGGAAAGTGGAGAAGCTATCGTTGAAGGTATTTATCAATTTAAATCTATGAAAGTTGAGGAACTTGAAAGTATTGGATTAAAAGGATTCATATTTGTGAAAAAATACCATAACTTTGAATACCTAAGTAATCTATACTTAAATTTATTCTAAATGCCCAAAAGTAACCTTCATTTCACCATTTCAGAACGTAAATTATATTTGCGATTTTTTGATAGTGCATTGGTGTTACTTGGTTTATTTGCACTGAATTATTTTTTTAATTTTCAATACTTTAATTTTAGCAATCCGAAT
>NZ_JBFFOE010000174.1:0-2820 GCF_041562875.1 Lutibacter sp.
ATAATTGCTGCAATAATTACCGAAGCAGGTAAAAATATTGAAGGATTTAATACTTGAAGTCCATAATAAACCATTGCTGGGATTACACCACTTACTAGCCACGTTCCTGCCAAAGCCCCCACTAAAAATAAAATGAATATTGGAACAAAAACACTTTTTAAATTTTCCCAAATTTCATTAAACATAATAGTTATAGAAACTTTATTTAAAAAACCAACGATCGCAGCAAAAAATCCTCCTGTTAATAAAATAAATTGATTAGAATATTCCCCCAACAACTCTCCACCAGCAAAAAATATATTATACGCAAGCATCGCCATTAAAAGAACAACTGGAATTAAAGCTTCCCAAATACTTAATTCTTTATTTTGAATTATTTTTTGATCTTGTATTTCAATTTCTGGTAAATTTTTATTGTCTTGCATTCTATCTATAATATTTTAGGAATGTAATAATACGCAAATTTGAAAGTCTTTGCAAATACAAAACCTCACTCAATATTTGAGTGAGGTTTTGCTTAATAGAAATAGTCTTGTTAAAAATCAATCAAATTAAAAACAACTATTTTTTAATTCACTTATAATATACCTACCTGCGTCATACATTTATGCATTGCTCTGTAGGTGCGTTCAATTTCATTATCTAAACCAATGGAAAAACGAATAATCCCATCAGAAAGTCCCATGTCTTTTTGTTCTTCTAATGGAATTTCAGAAGATGTACTCGTGCCAGGTGCGCTAAACAACGTCTTATAAAAACCTAAACTAACCGCTAAATAACCTAAATTATTCTCTTGCATTAATTCCATTAACTCATTAGCTTTTGCTAAAGTACCTACATCAATAGTCATAATTCCTCCAAAACCATATTCTTCGTTATACATAGTTTTAAAAAGCTCGTGATCTTTATGACTTTTTAATCCTGGATATACCACTTTTAGTCCATCTTTTTCAAAACGTTCAGCTAAATAATTTGCATTTTCACTGTGCTTTTTCATTCTAATATGCAACGTTCTTAAGTTTTTTAATATACTCGCGGCACGTAAACTGTCCATAACCGGACCTAATAACATAGCTGCACCATCATTTACACTTCTCAAACTATTTATAAATTCTTGTGAACCACAAACAACACCTCCAACAGTATCATTAGTTCCATTTATAAATTTCGTTAAACTATGTATTGTAACATCAGCTCCAAGTTTTTGAGGTGAGAGCATTAATGGTGAAAATGTATTATCTACAACTAAAAGTATGTTGTGCTTTTTAGCAATTTTTGCTAATTCAGTAATATTTGCAATTTCTAATAAAGGATTACTTATTGATTCACAGTAAATCATTTTAGTTGAAGGCTTAATGGCAGCCTCAACTTTTTCTAATGAAGTAATATCGACAAAAGAAGTAGTTATATTAAATTTTGGAGCAAAATTTTTCAAAAAAGCATAGGATCCTCCATAAATAGTTCTACTTGAAACAATATGATTTCCAGCTCCACAAATTTGCATGATAGCTGATGTAATTGCTCCCATACCTGAACCAGCAACATTTGCTGTTTCTGTAAATTCCATTGCTGCTAATGCTTCCCCTAAGTATAAATTACTTGGACTTGTATGTCTTGAATATAGATAACAACCTTCTGCATGCCCTTCAAAAGTGTCGAGCATTGTTTTTGCGTGTAAGAAAGTATAGGTTGCCGAATCTGAAATTGAAGGATTAACACCTCCAAATTCTCCAAAATATTGTAAATCTTGAATGTTATTTGCTGGTTTATTACTCATAATTAAAGTTATTTTTATTTAAAATTAATACATCACACGTTAATAAACTGCAATATTTTATAATTTTAGTGAATTTTTCTTTAATTTATAATTATCAAAGAATATTTTACTTTTAAATTTATTTTTTTTAATTATATTTAGCAAAATTTACTGATATGATTTTATTAGATTTAATTGATAAACAACTGGTAAACCTATTACAAATAAACTCTAAAGCAAACATTAAAGAAATTGCTTTAAAAATTGGTTTAACTCAAACTCCAACTTATGAGCGTATAAAAAGGTTAGAAAAATCAGGGATAATACAAAAATATATTGCTGTTTTAAATAAAGAAAAAGTTGGTTTTACGGTGGAAGTATTTTGTCAGGTTACTTTATTAGTTCACTCAAAGGAACTGATTACTAAATTTGAAATTGCTGTGAGTAAAATAGATGAAGTTATTGAATGCTTCCACGTAGCTGGAAATTATGACTATTTATTAAAAGTAATTGTAAAAGACATGAAAAGCTACCAACTTTTTTTAAAGAATAAATTATCTGTTTTAGATTCCGTTGGAAATGTGCAAAGTACTTTTGTAATGTCTTCAACTAAAGATACAACCATTATAAAATTAACATAAAAAAAGTCCAAATTTTGCAATTTGGACTTTTAAAAACAGCTATTTACTATTTATTTTTTAACTACAATATTCACTTGTAAATCAAATTCATCATTTACAAATTTATCTTTTAAATCATTAAAAAATGATTTTGATTTATATTTAATGTTAAAATCTGCTCTGTTAATTTGAAACGTTTCACTTGTTAAAGTAACTGCTTCTTCAGTTTCAGTAACAACTGCTGGAAAAGTTACTTGCTTTGTAATTCCTTTAATCGTTATATCCCCAGTTACCATCGTTTTTCCATTTTCAATTGAACTAGTTGTTATTTCAAATGTTGCTGTTGGAAACGCTTCAACATCAAAAAAATCGGCCGATTTTAAATGACCTTCTAATTTTGCGCTGTCATCTGCATCTTTAATTGTTGACATATCAACTGTAAAA
>NZ_JBFFOE010000175.1:0-2808 GCF_041562875.1 Lutibacter sp.
AATATTCAATATTCTTAAAGTTTTAAATAAATATGGACACAAATGTATTCACACCATAAATGCAAAAAACCTTAACTTTCTCATTACAAGATTGTTAAGGTTTTAAGAAGCGGTCTGGACGGGACTCGAACCCGCGACCCCCTGCGTGACAGGCAGGTATTCTAACCAGCTGAACTACCAGACCGTTGCTCTTAGCGGATGCAAATATAATGGTGTTTTTTATATCTACAAAGCTTTTTTAAACATTTTTATAAAAATCTTTTTCTACTAATTAAATAAGAAACCAGTATCTGATGAATCCCTCTATTTATATCTACTGGCACATAATCTATTTTATACTGCACGCATTTCATTTTCAAATCATTAAAATAATTTTCAACCTCAACTTTGTATTGTTTCTTTACAGATTCAGCATATAAATTTATTTCTTCACCTGTTTCAACGTCAACAAATTTCTTTGGAGAATTATCAAAATTAAAGTTTAATTCTAATTTCCCATCATACGTATGAAACAAAACAACCTCATGTTTATTATATTTCAGGTGCTGTAACGCTTCAAATAATTCATTTCCATTCTTTGTAGCCTGAAACATATCAGTAAATAAAAAGATTAACGACCTTCTATGAATTTTTTCAGCTATTTCATGCAATACTTTATAAGTTTCAGTAGATGCTGCTGAAGTATTCTTAAGTAATTCTGTTAATTGAGCCAATAACATTCTCCTGTGCCTATCACTTCCTTTTGTAGGTGCATAATAATCATTCTTATCGCTGTAGATACTTAATCCCACAGCGTCTCTTTGACGTTTTAAGATTTCCATTAATGCTGCTGAAGCTATAGTTGAGAAGGCAATCTTTGTTAAATTATCTATGGAAGGGTTTTTAACTATTGGATAATGCATAGATGCTGAATTATCAATAATTAAATGGCATCTTAAATTGGTTTCTTCTTCGTAACGTTTTACAAATAATTTCTTAGTTTTCGCGTATAGTTTCCAATCTATATGCCTCGTACTCTCTCCTTTATTGTACAACCTATGTTCTGCAAATTCAACTGAAAATCCGTGAAAAGGACTTTTGTGCATCCCTGTAATAAATCCTTCAACTACTTGGTTTGCTAACAATTCCAGATTGTTTAATTCAGAAATATTTTTAACTAATAACGAACTCATTTTTGCTTTTTAACACTCGTAAATATACTATTAAAAAAAGAAAAGGCTTAACAAATTGTTAAGCCTTTAAAAATTATCTTTAAAGATATATTTTATAAATGTGCATTTATTTTTTCCTCATAAACAGATTTTGGTGCTACACCTACTTGCTTTTCAACAACCTCCCCATTTTTAAATACCAAAACTGTAGGAATATTTCTCACTCCATATTTAGCTGCAAATTCTTGATTTGCATCAACGTCAACCTTAGTTATTACTGCTTTCCCTTCAAACTCTGTAGTTAATTGATCCATGATTGGAGCAACCATTCTACAAGGTCCACACCATGCTGCCCAAAAATCAACCATCACTGGTTTGTCTGATTTTAAAACTACTTCGTCAAAAGTTGCGTCTGTTACTTCTAATGCCATACTCTATTTTTTTAATTATTAATTTCTATATTTTATATTACAAAAGTAAACAAATAATTTACCATATCTATTTAACTTATATTACTTTTATTTATAAAATCATTAACAAAAGTTATTATTATTATTATTATTATTATTATTATTATTATTATAATTTTAAAAAACTGCTGAAGCTATAGATTTAATGTTTTCTGATTTTCCCATAGAATAAAAATGAACTACCGGAGCTCCTTGCGTTATTAATTCTTTAGCTTGGTCAATTGCCCATTCTACACCAACTTGCCTAACTTGCTCATTATCTTTACACTTTTCAACTTCCAAAACTAGCGCTTCAGGTAAATCTAATTTAAAAATCTGTGGAAGCACTTGCAAATGTCGTTTTATAGCAATTGGCTTTATTCCTGGAATAATTGGAACTTTAATCCCAATAGCACGCGCTTTATCCACAAAATCAAAATATTTTTTATTATCAAAAAACATTTGAGTTACCACATAATCTGCACCTGCATCTACCTTTTCTTTTAATCTTCGCAAATCAGCATCCATACTTGGAGCTTCTAAATGTTTTTCAGGATAACCAGCAACTCCAATACAGAAATCAGAATTATAGGGTGTTTCAATTATTTCGTGTAAGTATTTCCCACTATTCAAATCTTTAATTTGAGAAACCAATTCCGAAGCATATTTATGACCATCTTTAGTCGCTAAAAAAAACTTCTCTTGTTTCATAGCGTCTCCACGCAAAGCCATCACATTATCCAACCCTAAATAATGACAATCTAACAACACATATTCCGTTTCTTCTTTGGTAAATCCCCCGCACAATACGTGTGGAATAGCATCTACATTGTATTTATATTTCAATGAGGCACAAATTCCAACAGTTCCTGGGCGCATCCGTGTAATTTTCTGCTCTAAAAGTCCATTTTCTTTTGAAATATAGACATATTCTTCTCTAGATGTGGTTACATCAATAAAAGGAGGTTTAAACTCCATTAAAGGATCAATATTATTATACAATTCCTGTATATTTTGCCCCTTTTGTGGCGGTATAATTTCAAATGAAAATAATGTTTTCCCGTTGGCTTGTTTTATGTGTTCTGTTACTTTCATTATTTAATTATTGTTTAAAAGTTCAACTGTTAAATCGTATAATTGTTATTAAAACAATGAGCTTTTATTTTACATTTTTAGTTGTTGGGCGTTTCCTTTCAGGTCGTGCTTTC
>NZ_JBFFOE010000176.1:0-2770 GCF_041562875.1 Lutibacter sp.
GGTAATACTTTTTGTTTAAACTTAACTTTATCCATTTTCATAAAATATGTTAAGTAATTTTCAGGGTCAGGAACTGAACTTAAAACTAAAACTCCACCGCATTGAGCCATCGCTTCAACTTGAAGTACTCCTGGCATTACTGGTGCGTCAGGAAAATGACCTATAAAAAAAGGTTCATTCATTGTCACGTTTTTCATTCCAACTACATGATTTTCAGAAAGCTCTAATATTCTATCTATTAATAAAAAAGGTGGTCTGTGTGGAAGAATATTCATGATTTGATGAATATCCATTAATGGTGGTTGATTTAAATCGTACGTTGGTACATTATTTCTTTTTTCTTGCTTAATTATTTTTTGTAATTTTTTTGCAAAAACAGTATTTACCAAATGCCCTGGCTTATTAGCAATTACTTTGCCTCTAATTTTTGTACCTACTAAGGCCAAATCTCCAATCACATCTAATAGCTTATGACGTGCTGCTTCGTTTGCCCATCGCAATGTTAGATTATCAAGAATTCCATTAGCTTTAACAGTTAAATTTTCTTTATTAAATGCTTTTTTTAATTTATCCATAGTTACATTAGAAATTTCTTTATCTACATAAACTATGGCATTATTTAAATCGCCTCCTTGTATTAAATTGTTATCCAATAACATTTCTAACTCATGAAGAAAACTAAACGTTCTTGCATCAGCAATTTCAGTTTTAAAATTAGAAAGTGAATTAAGGGTTGCATTTTGAGTACCTAATACTTTAGTCCCAAAATCTACCATGGTAGTAATTTGAAATTCATCAGCAGGCATTAATATTATTTCACTTCCTGTTTCTTCATCTTTGTATGAAATAATTTCTTTAACTATATATTCTATACAATCAGCTTCTTGTTCTACAATTCCTGCTTTTTCAAGAGCTTCAATAAAATGTTTTGAAGACCCATCCATAATTGGAGGTTCTGCAGCATTTATTTCAATACAAATATTATCTATCCCTAAAGCAACAACTGCTGCTAATACGTGTTCAGACGTATTTACAAAAACACCTCTTTTTTCAAGATTTGTTCCTCTTTGAGTGTTTATAACATATTCTGCACTTGCCTCAATTTTTGGCTCGCCTTCTAAATCAATTCTCACAAAAGCATATCCGTAATTTATAGGCGCTGGTTTAAAAGTCATAGTAACTTTATTACCAGTATGTAGACCAACACCTGATAGTGTTACTTCATTTCTAATTGTTTTTTGTTTACTAATCATTTTAAGTCTTTTAATTCTTTTAATTCTTTTTCTAACGAATTTAGTTTTGCAACTAATTCAGGCAATTTTTTAAAATATACATATGATTTATTATAATCTGAATAACCAATTGCAGGAGTTCCCTGAATTACATCATTAG
The DNA here is from genome assembly GCF_041562875.1 of Lutibacter sp. GTDB lineage: Bacteria > Bacteroidota > Bacteroidia > Flavobacteriales > Flavobacteriaceae > Lutibacter. The sequence goes on from NZ_JBFFOE010000176.1 coordinate 1,393, forward strand.
CTTTTATATTTCTTGAGATACCTGATTGTGCTTGTATTCTAACATTATCACCAATAGTAATGTGGCCAACAATACCAACCTGACCACCAATCATACAATTTTCACCAATTTTAGTAGAGCCAGCAATACCTGTTTGTGCTGCAATCACCGTATTTTTACCAATTTCAACATTATGGGCTACTTGAATTTGATTGTCTAACTTTACTCCTTTTCTTATAATTGTTGAACCTAATGTTGCTCTATCAATAGTTGTCGCAGCTCCAATATCAACATTATCTTCAATAATAACATTCCCAATTTGCGGTATTTTATTATAAACTCCATCTGCACTCGGAGCAAAACCAAATCCATCAGCACCAATTATAGCACCTGAATGAATTGCACAATTTTCACCAATCACTGTTTCTGAATATATTTTTGCTCCAGCGAATATAGTAGTGTTTGAACCAATTGTAACATTATCACCAATAAATACATTTGGATAAATTTTAACATTGTCTCCAAGTATCACATTGTTACTTACATATGAAAAAGCCCCTAAGTATAAATTTTCACCTATTTTAACTGTGTCACTTATATGGGTAGGTTTTTCTATCCCTATTTTATTCAATTTTACTTCATTATAATATTCTAAAAGTTTAGAGAACGATGCATATGCATCTTCAACTTTTATGAGGGTCGTTTCAATTTTATTTTCAACAACAAAACCTTTGTTAACAATAACAATTGAAGCTTTTGTTGAATATAAAAATGAGGTGTATTTAGGATTTGAAAGGAACGTTAAAGATCCTTCTTCTCCTTCTTCAATTTTTGAAAGCTTATAGACTTCGGTATTTTCATTTCCGTCTATTTCACCATCCAAAATTTCTGCGATTTGGTTTGCTGTAAATTTCATTTAAATGCAAAAGTAAAAAAAAAGTTTATCACTACCTATTTCTTAGGGTAGCAGATATAATACTTAACTACAGGATTTGATAAAGCTTGTAAATTTAAATGATCAGAAGCTTCAGTAACATCCCTTATCTCACCGTTTTTATATAATATTTGAATATTATTTTTTGTGGCATCATATGCCTGATTTTGAATTTTACCATGATATACAAAAAACTCTAATTCTGAATCACTTAGCATAAATTTGGTTTTAACTTTTTTCTTTATACTTTTAATTTTATCCTGCGTGAATGGTTCTTTTTGAAGTATAATTTTAGGTAAAATTCTATTAATTAAACTTTCTGATAATTTAGAAATTACTTTATCTTCATAAGAAATCCATTCTTTTATTGCTGAAAACACATCATAATCATCCAATTTAGCAAATGTTTTAAGCGCTTCTAAACTAAAAGTTTCTTCAGTAATTTGATGATTTAAAAAATATGAA
>NZ_JBFFOE010000177.1:0-2534 GCF_041562875.1 Lutibacter sp.
ATATAAATCTTAAACGAACAATAAATATAAACTTATGAAACTAAAAACAATTTTAAAATTTGTTGTATTCGCAATCTTTATCAGTTGCGGAAATGATTCAAATAGCGAAGCATTTATTGAAAAAGCAACTGGAAGATATTTATACAATTCAGATGAAGTAATTAAAATTTATTTTAATAAAAATGAATTATTTATGGAATGGCGAGGAGCAAAAAGTATTAAGCCATTAAAAGTGAATGAAACTACTTTTTTTGTAAAAGAAATGAATGAGAAAATTCAGTTTTTAACAAATCCTGAAAATAAAAAAGATTATATTGCTTTAATACCAAAAGAAGAAAACAAACCAATTACTTTTAACTTCGTAAAACTTGAAGAACACGAAAATATTCCAAGTGAATATTTAAAAAACAATGAGTTTGATAAAGCTCTAGAAGGTTATTTAAATATTCAACAAAATGATTCTTTAGATACCGCAATAGAAGAAAGCAACTTCAATAAATTAGGATATAAAGAATTAAGAGATAAAAATTATGAAAATGCAATTCGCATTTTTGAAATAAATGTTGCATTATACCCAAACAGTTCAAATGTTTATGATAGTTTAGCTGAAGCTTTCATGAAAAGTGGCGATACCGCAAAAGCTATTACAAATTATAAAAAATCACTAGTAATAGATTCTGGCAATATCCAAGCAAAAAAAAATATTGAAAAGTTAGAAAATCCTAACAGTAACAACTAAAAAACAACCATGAAAACTTTACAAAACTGGTTTGATGAATATGCCATTAGCCATCAACACAAAACAAATCAGAAAATACACTATTTTTGCGTGCCAGCCATATTTTTTAGTATTGTTGGAATGCTTATGAGTATACCAACAAATCTAATTTCTAACTTTACTAAAATAAGCAATCCTTTTATCGAAAATTGGGCCTCTCCTGTTTTAATACTATTACTGCTATTTTATATTCGATTGTCTTTTTCAATATTTGTTAGAATGTTAACATTTTCTATTGTATGTCTTGTTGGTAATTATTTTTTATCAACAACTTTTCCTTTATTTTACACATCTTTATTTATTTTTATAGTTGCATGGATAGGACAATTTTATGGGCATAAATTAGAAGGGAAAAAGCCTTCATTTTTTAAAGATTTACAATTTTTATTAATTGGACCTGCTTGGGTTTTTGAAAAGCTCTCTAAAAAATAATTTATAATGCACTGAAAAACACCTAATTAATAGTCATACTTAATGGAACCAATTAAAATTTTCACATTAAAATTCTAATTAAAAAACAATCTAAATTAAATTTAGAATGAAACAAATACTTCAAATATTTTTTCTTTTATTCTTAACTTCAATTTTTTCTCAACAACAAGACTTTGAAGTTTTAAATACATCTATAAATTCAAAAGATGCTGAATTTGGAGTTACTTATTTAAACGAAAATACCATATTTTTTGCATCATCAAAAGAAAATGATGATGATAAGACATTCAAAAAAGATAGACGAAAAAATAACCGTCAACTTCACTTAGAATTATATAAAGCTGTTGTTCAAAAAAATGGAGATTTAATTCAAATCAACAAATTTTCCAACGAAATAAATAATAAATTTTTTGAATCTGATATTACATTTACTTCTGATAGAAAAACTATTTATTTTACTTGGAATAATTTTTACAACACTGAAAAAAGAATCGATTCGGCCAAATGGAGAACTTTACAAATAATGAAGGCTGATATAAATGAAAATTTAGAAATTTCAAATATTCAGCGTTTACCCTTTAACAGTGAAAAATACTCAGTTAGAAGCCCTGAAGTGAGTAAAGATAACAAACAATTATTCTTTGTTTCTGATATGCCAAATGGATATGGAAAAACGGATATTTATGTTGTAGATATTTTAGATAAAAATAGTTATAGCAAACCAAGAAATTTAGGACCTAACGTAAATACAAAAGAATCAGAGTTATTCCCATATATAGGACAAAACAGTACACTTTACTTTTCTTCATATGGGCATAAAGGAAAAGGCTTGTTAGATATTTTTAAAAGTAATTTTAAAAATGGAAATTATCAAAAAGCGGAAAACCTACCAAGCCCTTTCAATAGTGAATTTGATGATTTTGCATTTGTAATTAATGTAGCAAAAAACACAGGGTACTTTACATCTAATCGTGAAAACGGAAAAGGAGATGTAGATATTTATGCCTTTATACCAAAAGAAAAAGTAATTGAATGCACAAAAGTTATTACAGGATTAATTACAGATATAGAAACTCAAAAACCTATTGATAAAGTTCTTATTTCTTTATATAATAATGATGTTTTACAAGAAACTAAAATCATAGTAAAAGACTCTAAATATAGTTTTAAGTTGAATTGCAATGAAAATTATAAAATAATTGCTAAAAAAGAAAACTACAACACTATAGAATTTGAAATTGTCCCTGATAATACTATTAACAATGAAATTTCTAAAAACTTAGAATTAACTCCAATTGAATGCAATCAATTAGTTACTGGAAAA
>NZ_JBFFOE010000178.1:0-2523 GCF_041562875.1 Lutibacter sp.
ACCAATATATTACTTGATAAAGAATTCTGCTGAATTTCTAACAATCCATTTTCAATAAAAGGTTTCGCATTAATTTTTAATTGTTCTAAATAATTTACTCCAAAATCCTTTTCTACTTTTTCAAATGAAACTCCCCAAATTGTTCGCAAACCAGTCATAATATATTCATTAAACCTATTGTTTATTGTTAATATTTCACTTTCAGATGGTAGCTTGTTTTCAAGTAAACTGTTTATATATTTAGTATTATTTGAAACATTCCAAGATCTTTCTAAACCATTAAATGAATGAGCCGAAGGTCCAATACCTAAATACTTTTCACCTTGCCAATAAGAAATATTATGTTTTGAAAAATATTCAGGCTTGCCAAAATTAGAAATTTCATAATGTACAAAACCTTGTTTTTCAGTCTCTTCAACTAATATATTAAAATGTTCTAAAGCTAAATTTTCATCAACTGGTGGTACTTTCCCATTTTTTATAAAACTATGCAATACCGTTTTTTCTTCAACGGTTAGCGCATAACTTGAAATATGAGGAATACCAAATTCAAATGCTTGTTTCAAATTTGCTAACCATTTTTCGTTGCTCATATTTGGAACACCATAAATTAAATCAATGGTAATATTATCAAAATATTTTTTTGCTTCAACCAAACATTTTTTAGATTCTTCTGCTGTATGAGCACGATTCATAAACTTTAAATCATCCTCAAAAAAAGATTGAATTCCAATGCTTAATCTGTTTATTGGTGATTGTGCCAGTTCTTTAATTTTTTGAATAGATAAATCATCCGGATTTGCTTCCAACGTAATTTCAGCATTGTTAACAACCCTATAATTCTCATAAATAATCGTTATTAAAAATTGCAATTCATCAATCGTTAATATAGAAGGTGTGCCACCTCCAAAATAAATAGTTTCAATTTGCGCTGTTCCAAATTCATTTTTTCTTAACAGCAGTTCTTGTTTTATTGCATTTAATAGTTCTTCTTTCCTTTTTAATGAGGTAGAAAAATGAAAATCGCAATAATAACATGCTTGTTTACAAAATGGTATGTGTATATAAATTCCTGCCAATTCTTTAAATTATTATTTGTTAAATGTACATCATTAAAAAAAAACTACAAAAAGTGATTTTTGTTACCTTTTTACTGGAATCTGTATTGTAAATTTGATAAAAAACATAAAACTATGTATACTCATATTGTTTCATTTAAGGTAAAAGAGGGCGAAGGAATTACATTTGTTGAATTACAAAAATTTGAAGAATTAACAGAAGCCAAACCTGCTGGGCTAGATCATTTTAATATTTTTAAAGATAGAAATGAAAAAAATAGGTATTTTTTAGTTGAATTTTGGAATTCTAAAGAAGATAAAGATAAAATGGAAGCTTCTAAAGAACATCACCTTTTTCATGAACATAGAAAATTAGTGATTGATAAAAAATTTGAAACCTATGAGTGTGATGTAATTATTTAATTACTCTTTCACTCTATCTCCATTTTGTTTTACAAAGGCACCCCAACCGGTATAGCTTTTTCCAACAGTTACATTTCCACTATTGTAAAAGTGACAAACTGCAGCGGCTAAACCATCTGTTGAATCTAAATTCTTCGGTAAGGTTTTTAGTTTCAACAAACTTTGCAACATTTTAGCAACCTGCTCTTTACTGGCATTTCCATTACCTGTAATTGCCATTTTTATTTTTTTAGGAGAATATTCAGTAATTGGAATTTCACGAGATAAACCTGCTGCCATGGCCACACCTTGAGCCCTACCTAATTTTAACATAGACTGCACATTTTTACCGAAAAAAGGAGCCTCAATTGCAATCTCATCGGGGTGATAGGTTTCAATTAAATGAATTGTGCGTTCAAAAATTATTTTCAATTTAACATAATGATCATCATACTTTTTTAATGACAATTCATTTAACTGAATTAATTCCATTTTTTTATTTACAATTTTTATCAATCCGAAACCCATAATGGTTGTTCCTGGATCAATTCCTAATATGATTTTTTCTGAACTCAATTATTCGTTTATTTGTAAAACCAAATGTACAATATCTCTCACAAATATAAACGCTTCCTTTTTTTACTGCTAAAATTAGCATTGGTGTTTGGCGCTTTCTATTTTATTTATAAAAAATTAGCTAGCAATCAGCTTTTATCTTTTACACAGTTACAAGATCAACTTTCATTACTATTTTCTAAAAATAACTGGATTCTTATATTTTTATTATTATTTACAGATGTTAACTGGTTGCTAGAAATTTATAAATGGAAATTATTAGCTTCCGTTGAAAAAAAAATTACTTTTTTTGAAGCCTATCAACAAAGTTTAGCTTCGCTTACAGCTTCACTAATTACACCAAATAGAATTGGTGAATACGGTGCAAAAGCACTCTATTTTAAAAAAAAATCTAGAAAAAAAATAGTGTTATTAAATTTTATTGGAAACATGAGCCAATTAACTGCAACTACTTTTTTTGGACTTATTGGATTGCTGTTTTTAATTA
>NZ_JBFFOE010000179.1:0-2513 GCF_041562875.1 Lutibacter sp.
TAGTGGTATTGAAGTTATTATGTTGACTGGTGATAATGAAAATACAGCAAAGGCTGTTGCTAATGAATTACATATAAGCAACTTTAAGGCTAGTTGTTTGCCTGAAGACAAATTAGAATTTATTAAAAAATTGCAAGCTGAAGGTAAAATTGTTGCAATGGCAGGCGATGGAATAAATGATGCTCCTGCATTGGCGCAAGCAAATGTAGGTATTGCTATGGGAACAGGAACCGATGTTGCTATTGAAAGCTCACAAATAACTTTGGTAAAAGGTGATTTAAAAGGAATTGTGAAAGCAAAAAATTTGAGTCATGCCGTAATGAAAAACATCAAACAAAATTTAATTTTCTCATTTGCATATAATGTACTAGGAGTGCCTATTGCAGCAGGTATATTTTTTCCAATTTTCGGAATTTTATTATCCCCTATTATTGCAGCTTTAGCTATGAGTTTTAGTTCTGTTTCAGTAATTCTAAATTCATTAAGATTAAGAAATTCAAACATTTAAATTAAATAAAATATGAAAACAATAAAAAACAAACAATTAGCCAGTATTTTAATATTATTACTAGGCATTCTATTCACAGCCTGTAATAATAATGACGATGTAGTATATAGTGATGTTGTAGGTGTTTATGAAGGAACTTTAACAACTGATGTAGCAGGTAAATCAATAAATTCAAAATCCAATAGTACTGCAACAGCGATAGTAACTATGGTTGGTGATGAAATTGAAGTCCATTGTTTCAACGATGATTTTGACACTACAATTATGCTAAATTTATATGAAGATGGTGATATGTTAAATACTTGTTTAACAGGTGCTGATTTTGAAAACATGTATGGTCATATGATGGGGCAATCTAATATGAATGGAAATATGCAAAATATGAGTTCTGAGTGGATGCAACATTTAAACAATGAACATCAAAACTCTGATGAACATTTTGGAGGCTTTAATATGCTAAATAATTCTTTTGACTACACTTTTAAAATGGAAACTGGAGACTTTCATTTTCGAGGTATTAAATAAACAAAAAAAATATGCTGTTTATATATCAAGAATGAGGTCCAATTTATTGTAATGCTTTTCGTTGAGGAAAGAAATTTCCTTAACTCTTTTCATAGCATTTTTTTTAAAAGCTTCCTGAAAAGGGAGTTTTTTTTATTTAAAATGAGTATCTCTTTTAAACTTCAAAACAGCATTATGAAATAATTTATAAATATTTAAGTTACTTTTGTTACTTTAGCAAAAGTTTAAAAAAACACCTTCATTAATAAAAAAAGTTCAATAAATTCAAATAAACATTAATTAGTAAAATTTAAAAAAAATGAAAAAATTAATAGTATCATTAGTAGTGGTTTTCAGTTTTGTTGCCATTTCAACAGCACAGGAAAACGTAGAAAAAGTTGTAATTAAAGAAATAACCAAAGAGGTTAAACAATGTGCAGCCGATTGTACAAAACCTTGTTGTGCTGACAAAAAAGCGGAATGCAAAAAAGAAGGAAAAGAATGTGCAGCAGATTGTACTAAACCTTGTTGTACCGACAAAAAAGCAGAATGTAAAAAAGAAGGAAAAGAATGTGCAGCTGATTGTGCTAAACCTTGTTGTGCTGACAAAAAAGCAAAAAAACATGCTGAATGTAAAAGTGATAAACACGCGCATGCAAAAGAATCTAAAGAGTGCCCAGCAGATTGTACAAAACCTTGTTGTGCCAACAAAAATGTAGAAGAAAAAGGAATAGAAGTTGTATTTTCGTGTCCAATGAAATGCGAAGGAGATAAAACTTATGATAAAGAAGGATCTTGCCCAACTTGTAAAATGGATTTAAAGCCAGCTAAAAACTAATATATAATTATATTAAATAAAAAATCAGGGCAATGCCCTGATTTTTTTTGCTCTAAAAACTAATTTTATTTAAATATTTTCTACCAACCAGTTGCCAACTTCACTTGTTTTATAAGCTTTGTTTTTTCCTGATAAATCTTCTGTTACAATACCTTCCGCTAATGATTTATTAACTACTGCTTTAATAGCTTCGGCTTCCTCTTTTAATCCAAATGCCATGTCAAACATCATTGCAGCAGATAAAATTGTAGCTAATGGATTTGCAATATCTAAATCTGTTGCTTGCGGGTAAGAACCATGAATTGGCTCAAACAATTGATTTTCTGAACCTACTGAAGCACTTGGCATTAATCCCATAGAACCTGAAATTACAGAAGCTTCATCTGTTAAAATATCACCAAATAAGTTTTCAGTAATTAATACATCGTATGAATTTGGCCATTGAACCAAACGCATGGCAACAGCATCAACAAATTCATAAGAAACCGTAACTTCTGGGTACTCTTTTTCCATTGCTTGTACCGTTTCTCTCCATAAACGTGAAGTTTCTAATACATTTGCTTTATCAACACAACATAATTTTTTAGTACGTGTCATAGCTAATTCAAAGCCTTTTTTGGCCAAACGTTGTACTTCAAATCTTGTATAAACACAGTTGTCAAA
>NZ_JBFFOE010000180.1:0-2437 GCF_041562875.1 Lutibacter sp.
AAATAACTTAAAACACCTCCCTGCCCTCCTCAAGGAGGGAGTTAAAAGGGTGTGTTTATTCTAGATTAATACATTCGTCATGCCCAGCAATGTCATGCTGAGCCTGTCGAAGTATAGACTGGGTATCTGTTGATTGGAGTTTGAAGTTTAATTTAGTTACTATAGCAACAGATTCCGGATCAAGTCCGGAATGACGCATAAAAAGAAACACCGTCCTAAAAAGCGAATAAGTAAAAATTAGTAAATTAAAAAAAAATAGTAAATTTGTAGTCATAATTAATAGAACCCCAAATGAAAAAGAAAATATGGTTATCCTCTCCGCATATGGGTGGTGGAGAACAAAAATATGTACAAGAAGCCTTTGATACCAATTGGGTAGCACCATTAGGACCTAATGTAAACGAATTTGAAAAAGGCCTTGAAAGTTACATTGGAAAAACCAAACACATTGCAGCTTTAAGTTCAGGTACAGGGGCTCTTCATTTAGCATTGGTATTATTAGGAGTGAAAAAGGGAGATGAAGTACTGTGTCAAAGTTTTACGTTTTCAGCCTCTGCAAATCCTATTAGCTATGTAGGTGCAACTCCAGTTTTTATTGATAGTGAACAAACTACCTATAACCTATGTCCTATCTTGTTAGAAGCAGCTATTAAAGACCGTATAGCAAAAGGTAAAAAGCCAAAAGCGATAATAGCGGTGCATTTGTACGGAATGCCATATCAAGTGGATGCAATACATGCCATTAGTAAAAAATATGAAATTCCAGTAATTGAAGATAGTGCGGAAGCATTAGGGAGTTCAGTAAACAAAGAACAATGCGGTACGTTTGGAGATTTTGGTATATTTTCATTCAATGGCAATAAAATTATTACTACATCAGGTGGAGGTGCATTAATTTGTAATAGCAGAGAGGCAAAAGAGAAAGCCATTTTTTTAGCTACACAGGCACGTGATGAAGCTCCACATTACGAACATTCACACATTGGTTATAATTATAGAATGAGCAATGTACTGGCGGGTATTGGAAGAGGTCAGTTAGAAGTGTTGAATGATAGAGTACTGGCGAGAAGAAAAATATTTGAAACCTATAAAGAAGCCTTAAAAAATACATCCCTGAAATTTTTAGAAGAACCAGCAGGTTTTTATTCAAACAGATGGTTAACAACTGTAGTTACAGCGTCTTATGCTGAAAGAGAAAAAATTCGTTTATATTTACAAAACGAAAATATAGAGTCAAGGCCGTTATGGAAGCCAATGCACCTACAACCTGTATTTAAAAATTGTGTGGGGTATGAAAATGGTACTTCAGCAGGGTTGTTTGAAAAAGGCTTGTGTTTACCAAGTGGTTCTAACAGTACAGAAGATGATTTAAGTAGGGTTATTAAAGCGCTGAATAATTTTTAGGATGTTAAAGAAAATTACAAAAAAATTAATAAAGCACAATGCACCCAGATGGGTAGTATTAGCAATTGACCTTTATATAGTTTCTAATACCTTTATTTTGGCGTATATCATACGTTTCAACTTTCAGTTAAATTTTGACATGTCAAATTTATTAATTGAACTTCCATTGGTAATTTTAATAGCATTTATAAGTTTCTTGCTTGTAGGTTCCTATAAGGGTATTATTAGGTATACAGGCTTTAGAGATGCTATTAATATTTTAGCAGCCAATGGGCTACTATTGGGGCTATTAATAGGGATGGTATTTTTAAATCGCAGTTTTCATATCCACTCAGGTTTCACCATTCCGTTGTCTATTTTAGTCATTCATTTTTTATTAAATGTTCTTATATTAATTTTTAGCAGGCATTTATTTAAAGCATTGTACCGTGTATTAATTGAAGACTCTAAAATTGAAAAGCGAGTGCTGATTTATGGCGCTGGGGATGCAGGTTTATTAACCTATGGCGTGTTAAAAGAAGACAATGAAAGTAGGGCTCAAATAATTGGTTTTATTGATGATAATAAAAGTAAAACAGGAAAAAAGATAAATCGTTTACCAGTATACAGTGCAACAAGTATTGATAAAGAATTTATAATTTCAAAAGAAATTGATGAAATTATTATTGCCATACAAACCATAAAACCAATTCAAATATTAAAACTGGTAGATAAATTTGCAGACTTTGCTGTGGAAGTGAAAATAGTACCTCCTGCAAAAGATTGGATAGGTCATGAGTTAAAATTGAATCAAATTAAATCAGTGAAAGTTGAAGATTTACTGGGAAGAGCGTCTATTCAATTAGATAATCAGGTTTTAAAACGAGAATTAAATAACAAAGTAATTTTAATAACGGGTGCTGCGGGCTCTATAGGAAGTGAGATAGCAAGGCAGGTAGCAGGTTTTAATTACAAACATCTTATTTTAATAGATCAGGCAGAATCTGAACTTTACAATTTGCAACAATATTTTAAACTTAACAATACCCGTAAT
>NZ_JBFFOE010000181.1:0-2361 GCF_041562875.1 Lutibacter sp.
AAATTTTCTAATTTCTTCAGTTGCTTCAAAACCGTTTAAATGAGGCATTTTAATATCCATTAATATGATATCTATGTTTTTAGTACTTTTTGCTATATCAACAACTTCAATACCATTTTTAGCATGAATGATACTTTCCGTGATAGTATCCAAAATACTTTCTAAATAAAGGAATGATGTTTCATCATCTTCGGCAATAAGTATCGTATACTTTAATAAAAAAGGACCTTCTAAAATTACTGATTCTGTATTTTTGCTAAATAAATGTTGGCCTTCATTGCTATTTGGAATACGCACATAAAATGTTGATCCATAGTTTGGCTCAGACTCCAATGTTATTTCTCCTTTTAATAAATGAACATATCCTTTACAAATAGATAACCCTAACCCTGAACCTTCAAAACCACTTGAATGTGAAAAATCAGCTTGTACAAATTCTTCAAAAATTGAAGCTTGCTTGTCATATGAAATTCCTATTCCTGTGTCTTTTATCCAAAATTCTACAAAACTGTTATGTAACATATAACTAATTTCAATAGTGCCTTTCTTAGTGAATTTTAAAGCGTTTTTAATTAAATTTGTGAGTATTGAATTCAGTTTATATTCATCTGTGTAAAATGGTTGTGATAGTGCTGAATCCTTTTCTGTAAAAATAAAATCTAATCCTTTTGAAGTAGCTTCAGCACTAAAAAAATTAGACAGTTCGTTTATAATTTCTTTTATATTAACTTCTGTTAAAATAGGTTTCTCTATGCCCGATTCTAGTTTAGAAACTTCAATAATATTATTAATGGTATTTAACATTCTATTGCCGCTTTGTTGAATAATATCAATAAATTTAGCGTGTTTTTCCGATGAATAATCAGTTGTTTTTAAAAGGTCTGTAAAACCTAAAATACCATTCATAGGGGTTCTTATTTCATGACTCATATTAGCTAAAAAGGCCGATTTCATTTTATCGCTTTCTTCAGCTTTATTCTTTTGTTCCTCAAGTTCATCCATTATTTGAGAATTCAAATCTAATTGCTCTCTAAGGTCTTTGGTTTTACTTCGAACGCTATTTTGCAAAACCCTATTTACAATTAAAAGTAAAATAAATAGCGAAGAAATAATACCACCAGCTATTAATATATATTTTAAATAATTATGCCAATCATCTTTATTTTTATTGAATTCAGCTAATGAATTATCAAAAATTTTCTGATACTCACCATTAGCTAAAATTACTTCTAAACCGTTATTTATAATTTCTGCTAATTCTGCATTGTTTTTAGAAACTTTAAATCCCATGGTACGTTCTAAAATACGATGATCTAAAGGTCTAATGTAATCCTTGTCAAGTGTTTTTGCATAATACATAGTACAAATTCGTTGTCCAAATATGCATGTAACATCATCTCTGTCTATTGCATTTAATAAATCATTATAATTAGTAACAAATAAAAACTTTGCTGATGGATTAATTGAGTGTATATAGTGAATAAGAACATCATTTTCCCACATAGCAATAAGCGGTTCTTTGGTGGTTCTTAAATATTCAAGTGAAAATTTAGTGAGATTATTTGAATTGTATAAAAAACAATGCGATGTATTTATAGCTGATCTGGTATAAATAAAATCAGAATCAAAACTTCCAGGGAAATGGATGCCTCCAATAGCATCAATCTCATTTTTATTTAGGGCTTCGTTTATAACGTTCCATTCTCCCGAATTAATTTGAATATCAGTTTTATATAAATCCTTTATTGCATTTAAAATATCAACATTAAATCCAACAAGTTCTCCTTTTTCATTTAAATAATTATAAGGAGGGTAATTATTGCTGAACGTGACTTTATATTGAGCATTTATCTTACATGTAGTTAGGGTAATAAATAAAAATAGGATAAAAGAATAATATCTCATAAAGGGGGTTGTTTGTTACAAAAATAAAAAAGATTTTAAAATGAATGAATAATTCATTCATTTTAATTTAAAAAAGAAATGAACGTAAATTAATGAATAAAAAACAAGTGTATATTTGTTTAAAATAGCAACTTAAATAGTTGTTTTATAGGAAGAATAATATCTACCGTCATTCTGAACTTGATTTAGAATCTTATCATAACTACTACAAAATACCAATATGAACTAGCATCTATTTTGGCTCTTGTAATTATGAAATTAAACCAAACTCCAGTTCAAGTAATTCTCAAGAATCCATTTTCGTCAGTTCGAGTGATTTTCGATAGAAAATTGTATCGAGAACCAAAGTTTAATTTAAGCCCTCGTCCTATCAGTAATTCCTCGTAAAATTTGCAGCTGGTAATCCGTAAAATTTTAGGCTGTTTGAGCCTAGGAATCATAAAGTAATAAGAAAAA
>NZ_JBFFOE010000182.1:0-2281 GCF_041562875.1 Lutibacter sp.
GATGAATTTAAAGGAGATATTGCGCGTATGTATTTTTATTTTGCGACACGCTATGAAAATGTAATAACAACTTGGGGAGTTTCTTATGACATGTTTAATGGTACAACAGATCAAGTATTTGCAGAACCTTTTCTAACAGTACTTATGACTTGGCATACAAATGATCCTGTTAGCACACATGAAATAGATAGAAATAATGCTATTTATGCACGACAAGGCAATAGAAACCCATTTATTGATCATCCAGAATATGTAGCACAAATTTGGAGTACAACACCAGATACACAAGCACCAACAGCACCAACAAACTTAATAGCATCAAATATTACAAATACGACTGTAGATTTAAACTGGACAATCTCTACAGATAATATTGGAGTTACTAGCTATCAAATTTTTAAAGATGGTGTGTTTTTAGCTTCTTCAGCTATAAATTCATACAATGTTACTGGATTGACTCAAAATACAACTTATGACTTTACAGTGTTTGCTAAAGATGCTTTTGGGAATACTTCAACAGTTAGTAATATGGAAACCATTACTACTACAAATATTATAGATGTTGATGCTCCTTCTATTCCTTTAAATCTTATTGTCAGTAATGAAACAAGTTCAACCATAGATTTATCTTGGAGTGCTTCAACAGATAATGTTGGCGTAACTGGATACGATATTTATGTAGACGGAGTTTACAAAGCTTCTTCTGTTTCAACAACTTATACAATTACAGGACTTTCAGTAACAACTACCTATAGTTTTACCGTTTTAGCAAAAGATGGTGCAACTAATGAATCTATACAAAGTATTGCTGTAGATGGTACAACAACTGCAATACCAAGTTTCTGTGGTTATGAAACGTTTACAAATATTGGTACAAACTCTTCAAGTTATACAACATACAATTGGGCTGGTGATAATGGTGTATCTTGGACTTCAACTGATTCTAGAAATGATCAATTAATTTCAGGAAGTAGAACTATTTTGGTTAGAAATGGATCTTTAACTTCTAGTGCTGTTTCAGGTGGTATTTCTGAATTAACTATTACAACCCTTCTACCATTTGCTGACAGCCCTGGTAATCTAAATATTAGTATAAATGGCTCCATTGTTGGAACAATACCATATAGTACTACAATTCAAACTTCGACTATAGCGGGACTTAATATTTCGGGTGACATTATTATTTCTGTTAGTAACAGTAATTCAAACAGAATAGCTTTAGATAATTTATCTTGGTCATGCTATTCAGGAACTGCAGATACTGAAGTTCCTACAGCAATTGTAGATTTAATTGCCAGTGGTACAACAAGTACAGGAGCAAATTTATCTTGGACTGCTTCAACAGATAATGTTGGTGTTGCTTCCTATGAAATTTTTAAAGATGGCCTATTTTTAACTTCTTCTGCAATCAATTCATATACAGTAACTGGTTTAACAGCAAGTACTTCTTATAATTTTACAGTGTATGCAAAAGATGCTGCTGGTAATACTTCATTGGTAAGTAATACGGCAGCAGTAACAACTACAGCAGCTAATGCTGGTGGTACTGAATTATTTATCTCAGAATATGTTGAAGGAAGCAGCAATAATAAAGCTATTGAAATTGCCAATTTCACTGGAAGTTCTGTCAATTTAGCTAATTACTCTCTTAGAAAACAGGCAAATGGAGCTGGAGTTTGGGTAAATGATTTTCCTTTAGTTGGAACTTTAGCTAATGGAAGTGTTCATTTAGTAGCCAATTCAGCTTCCGTAGCTGCTGTTACATCTATTGCTAACCAAACAACTTTAGCTCCAATTGATTTTAATGGAAATGACCCTATAGGGCTATTTAAAAATGATGTGTTAATTGATCTTTTAGGTGTTTTTAATAGTGCTACTGTTTACGCTGAAAATGTTACTTTAAGAAGAAAAAGCACCATCAATTCACCTAATACAACTTATACAATAAGTGAATGGGATTCTTCTTATCCAACTGATACATTTGATGGACTAGGAGCACATACATTAAGCACGTTGTCTACACCAGATTTTGTTCAAAACTTATTTAGTGTTTATCCAAATCCATCCATAACTAATCAAGTAACAATTTCTGTACAAAACAATACGGAGATTGAGGCAATACAGTTTTATAATTTAATGGGGCAACTGGTTATTAATATTCAGAAACCAACACTAATTTATAATAGGGTTAAAATTAATAACATTCCTAAAGGAATGTATATTGTTAAAATAACGAATAAAAATGCCTATTCAGCTAAAAGGTTGATAGTTCAATAAACAA
>NZ_JBFFOE010000183.1:0-2195 GCF_041562875.1 Lutibacter sp.
AGCCATTTCCTACCACACCTATTTGCTGAGAAAAAGAATTAAAAGTCAATAAAAATAGTGCGCAAAAAAGTATTATTTTAGAAGTTTGGGGTTTAAAATACATATGCCATTACATTTAATGATGGGACTTACAATATTAATATATTTAAAAAAAAAATACTAATATTAAGAGATAAATAGGCGTATAGCAACTTTTATGTAATAAACTGCTACGTATTTTATATAAATGACTTTACGACACGCTTCTTATTACTATTATTTTTAAGATATTTTCTGTTTCTGTACTTATTTGTACATTTATAAATTGCTTTTGTGCATTTATAAAAGGCTTACTTTTTCTAAATTTAAGTTTCTATCTAAAATTTGAGCTATTTACCCTAATCTATGCTGTAAAATAAGGTTATTAATTTTTATTAATAGATAATTTATGGTTGCATTATTTGAGTTGTTATTGATGATAGCAAAATGAAAAGGATTGTTATTACTTGCCATACCCGCTTCTGTTTTAGTAATTTTTAAGAGTATTTCTTCACCAATTTAAAAGCCATTTATAGGCACAAACGCCACATTTATGCCCCATAAATTTTTGTAAAAGGGAAGTTTTTATATGGTACAAAAAGAGGATTCAATATATTGAATCCTCTTTTTTGTTTGTATTATGTTTAACTTGTATTATTATTCAATAATAATTTTTTTTGTAATGATACCTGCAGTTGTATGTACTTGCGCAATATAAACTCCTGTAGACATATGTATTGGGAATGACATAAATCGATTATCAGTGTTTATGCTCCATGTTTTTACTTGTTGTCCTAAATAGTTAAATAAACTAATGCTCTCAATTTCAGTATCAACAATTCTATTTAATTGTAATTCAGAAATGGTGTTGTTCATAAAAATATGAACTCCTTCAATTAAGGCAACTTCTTGCAATGTTTTTAGACTTGGCTGAAATGTTAAAAGAAACCTTTCTTTATATTCGCCAGCTTCTAAATTAACTTCAAAATCTTGGTTGGTAATATCATAAGTTTCATCTGTTAAGTTGTCTTTAATATAAATAGAAGTGTTTTCGGCTACATTTTCAAGTGCGTCCACTTTAATTTTCATAATTCCTCCTTCTTTAGTTTCTATTCCTAAAGGAATTTCTGTATCTAAACTAAGGGTGTTGGTTGCTTGAATAACATACTTTTTAGAGTCAATCATCCAATACATATCATCGCTAATAATATCATATATTTCTGCATCATAACCCCAATCAACAGCATCGGATGTGTTTTCATCAATGGTTAATAATAACTGACGGTGATTAATTGCAGGAGCGTCAAAACCTATTCTGAATTTTGGTCTTAAATCAGTTTTATTAGCTGTTACTATTTTTGATTTTGCATTGCTACTTTTCATAAAAATAGAATTTCCTGAAGATTCTTTCACAAAAACACGTTGCCCATTGTTAAATTGAATGTTTCCACCGGTTGGACTACCAACCACAAAAAAAGCTTGACCAACAGGTATATAACGTCCTGGAGCTCCTTTTACCGATGAACCTAAAGTGCTTACACCAGCAGGTACATTTGATGATGCAGGTACAGCATCGGCTTTAGTTAAAATTGCATAACCACCTTGATAATCTCTTAAATTATGTGTATCTCCACCGTAATGTTCCCAAAAAACGAGACTTCCACCATTTCCTATGGAAGCTGTACCTAATGGACTATTATCATCTATAAATTGATAAGCATCTATGGCTGAAGCATAAGGATTTCCTACTAAATATTCATTATTTGCATTAACAGGTAAATTAATAGTGCCATTATTTGGTTGACCCGTAAACGTATAATTTTGTTCTGCTAAGTTTGTATTAGATCCTTTCATTGTAAATCCTTGACCTGCTTTTATATTTATGTTTTTTCCTGCTCGCGCCCAAGCACTATTACCTAACCCTGTATCTTCCTTTTTGTACATCCAATAGGTACTTAGTTTAATAGGATCAGTTGAAGCTCCATCAGCATAAGCATATGAATTACCAAAGTCAATAGTTTTAATATTATTTGGATCAGTGCCATCTCTTAAAACTCCTTCTACGGTATAATTAGCACCTGTTGAATTAACTGGTGAACTCCAATAATTGTATCTATAACTATTTCCTGTTCCTTGTTGATCAATTTCTATAGAACCTGTGCTTGATACATCAAAAA
>NZ_JBFFOE010000184.1:0-2045 GCF_041562875.1 Lutibacter sp.
GTAGTTACAACAGTTTATGCTACTTTAGGATCTGAAGATTATGGCATTTCAGCAGATTATGCAGAACTACATTTTACAATAAGATGTTGGACAGCTAAACAATTGAAAAATTTAAAAGAGATTTGCGCTACTTTAATACAAAATATTAGTAAAAAGCATCAACTTAAACATACGATGGATTGGATTTATGAATTTGATTCAAATAATAATAATGAAGAAGCAGTTGATTATATAGTAAAAGCAGCAGAGTTCAATTCTTTTACAGTTATTGAAAAGCAAACACCATTTAAATGGGGTGAGGATTTTGGAGCATTTACCCAACGATTTAAAGGCGCAATGTTTGCCTTGGGTGCTGGTAAACAAACACCTGCTTTGCATAATCCAGATTATGATTTTCCTGATGATATCATTGAAACAGGGATAAAAATATTCTATGCCATTTATAAAAAGATATTAAACAATGATTGATAATTCTTTAATAACACTAAATGAAAATGCAGTTCAAAATAATATTGCTTTTTTAAGGAAAAAATTAGGCAGTAAAATAAAAATTTCAGCCGTTGTTAAAGCCAATGCCTACGGACATGGTATTGAGCAAATCATTCCTCTTTTCGAGAAGTATGGAATTGAGCATTATTCGGTTTTTGATTATAAGGAAGCTGTCCGAGTTTTTGATAGCCTCACTAAACCTGCTACAATTATGGTTATGGGATGGCTGTCTAATGAAAATATAAGAGACGCTATCAAAAAGGGAATAGAGTTTTTTGTCTTTAATATAGAAAGGCTAAATATTGCCATAAAATATGCAAAAGAGCTTAGCATAAAGGCTGAAATTCATCTTGAAGCAGAAACAGGTATGAATCGTTCTGGTCTAAATATTAACGAATTAGAACAAGCTATTGCTATTATAAAAGAGAATATTGAATATATTGAATTAGCAGGCTTCTGTACACATCTTGCCGGAGCCGAAAGTGTTTCAAATCACGTGAGGATTCAAAATCAGTTAAGGAAATATAAAAAAATGTTGACAGTTCTTGAAGGTAATGAACTGCATCCCAAATATAAACATGTAGCAAATTCAGCAGCAGCATTTGTGTATCCAAAAGCAAGAATGGATTTGGTTAGAATAGGAATTATGCTTTACGGTTTTTGGTCAAGTAGTGAAGTTTATGTTCAATATACCAATCTTAAAAGTAACAAATTAAATCCATTACAAAGAATACTTAAGTGGAACAGCCAAGTTATGGCAATAAAAAAAGTTTCGAGCGGTCAATTTATAGGTTACGGTATTTCTTATCTCGCTCAAACTAATATTACAACTGCATTAGTTCCAGTTGGATATTCTTTTGGGTATAGTCGTTCTTTAAGCAATAAGGGACGTGTTCTTATTCATGGATGTAATTGTAGTGTAATAGGAGTTGTAAATATGAATATGATAATAATTGATATTTCACATGTGGATAATACGAAAGTGGGAGATGAAGTTGTTTTGATAGGAAAACAAGGTGATTTAGAAATAAAAGTAAGTGCTTTCAGCGAAATTAGTGATGAACTTAATTATGAAATATTAGCGCATTTACCAGAATCAATTGAACGAACGGTAGAAAAATAATAATGGCTTAAGGCCTAAAAATGAAATAATGACAAAAAAACACCTGCTTTTATTTAAATATGGAGGAAATGCCATGACCAATCAGCCACTTAAAAAACAAGTGCTAAAAAACATGTGCAATTTAAAAGAAAAAGGGTATCAAGTTGTAATTGTTCATGGTGGAGGTCCTTTTATCAAGCAAACTTTGGAAGAAGTTAATATAGATTCTGAGTTTATTGATGGGCAACGAAAAACAACGTCTGAGGCCATGGAATATGTAGAAATGGCACTTAAAGGAAAAGTTAATGGAAGTCTAATTTCTATAATTAATGCAATGGGGCATAAAGCAGTTGGTTTATCAGGTAAAGATGGACAAATAGTAACTGCAAAAAAACGTTTGCATGAGCATACAATAAACGGAAAGATAGAAATGGTGGATTTAGGACAAGTAGGA
>NZ_JBFFOE010000185.1:0-1934 GCF_041562875.1 Lutibacter sp.
AATAATTTTTGAATGGCAGTTGCTGTGTAAGCTGATTTGTATTTTTTTAATAAATTAGAACTTGCAGATGCATAAGTTCCTTGCAACATATAAACGTCTTTAATTCCAAAAGGAATGCCCTCTAATAAACCTATTGCTTCTGAATTTGCTATTTTTGCGTCAACTTTTGAAGCTAATTCTAATGCAGTAGCACTTAATAAAGAGTTTACTGTATTATGTGTGTTTTCTTTTAATAAATCTAATTTTCCTTGAACCAATTCAGTACAAGATAGCTGTTTAGACACCAGTTGCTGGTGTATTTTTTTTATTTGAGATTCCATATTAGTCTTCTATAACTTGTGAAACTACTAAATAACCGTTTTTTTCTTTTGGAAAATTTTCGATAATGATTTGTTTCTCAATTGCAGAACTTTCTATGACCACATCTTCTCTTAAATCATTTACAGACACGCAATTATTATTGACATTATTTAAAGAATTATTATTTGTAACCTGTGCATTTTTAATCACATCAAATAATTTATTCACAGTCTCTGATGGCTGCGCTCCTTTAATACTCGACAATATGTCGACTGTCATTATTTTACTCATGTCTTTATTATTTAGTTTAGAAATCAAACTTTTAAGCAGGCGAAATTACGAAAGTTTTGTGAAGAGTGCACGTTTTTTTTATGGTAAGCTATGTGCTGCAATCCTGTTTTGGCTGAATTTGCCTTTATATTAAGATTATACTAAATGTTGTAGGTTCATTGTACTGTCTTTTGAAATAATAACAAAAAACAGCTTAATAATTTCATTTTCTTCTAATTTGTGAATTAAATGTATTTTTTAGTTGATGGGTTATCTTATTAAACTAAAATGTCCTTTTCTCACTTTTACACTTCCATTTTTGTCAATTAATTCAACCGTAAACCAATAATCTGTAGAAGGAAGTGCAGTGCCATTATAGAATCCGTCCCAACCATTGCCTGATGGGTTAATTGTGGTGATTAATTTTCCAAATCGGTCAAAAATATGGATTAATGAATCTGAGTAAAAATTAGAGTTTACACCAATTACATTCCAATAATCATTGTGTCCATCATTATTTGGGGTGAAGAATTTAGGATATCCAATTACCGAAATAGCAAGAGTAGCAGTTCCACAATTATTTTTGTCTTTCACGTAAACCATGTAAATTCCTGGGCTAATATTTTCAAAAATGGGTTCGTCTTGATAAAAACCAATGCTCTCACCTTCTTTTTGAATGGCATATTCATAATTTCCAATTCCTAAACCACTTGTTTCAACAGAGATTACATTATTATCTGAATCATCTGTTATTTCAATTTGCGATGTTGTTATTGAAGCAATGGTTGATTCTAATATATTTATTTCTTGAGGATACGAAGTACAACCATTTATAGAAGTTGCAATTACTGTGTAAATTCCACCTTGCGTAATTTCAGCTTGTGGCAGGTTACTAATTTCAAAACCGTATTCATCTGTCCAAGAGTAGCTGTAATTATCTTCTTGTGGGTTAAAAATGCTGAGTTGCTTTGGTAATAGATTTAAGCAAACTACAGCTTCTTCATCCAATTCAAATGTTGGTTTTGGATGCACTGTAAAATTGATGGTGGCTTCCGCAGTACAATTTACATACAGCTCATTTTCAACTTTAACAGAAATAGTTTGTGAACCTGTTAAAAACGGATTTGGTAACGGACTTGACAGCGGATTTCCATTTTCATCAACATAAGAAACCAACATTCCTGTTTGCCCGTTTAAAATAGTGGCTTCAATAGTTGAAGTATCAAAAGAGAACAATCCATCCAAATCATCATCACATTCAATGAAATCAGTTACTGGATTTGCTACAGGTTTTTTGTCTACAATAAATTCCAACGTTGTTTCAGCATAACAAGCTCCATCAGGATCTATAGAATTACTATCTG
>NZ_JBFFOE010000186.1:0-1915 GCF_041562875.1 Lutibacter sp.
CAAGATGTTGTATTTGATATCAATAATTTTATACCAGATGCAAGTAAAAGTTTATTTGCATCAAAAGAAAATGGAGAGAATGACCCAGCTATACCTGACTGTTCTGATGCAGAGCCTGATTATGTTATGTTAAGCATAGATAATGCATCAGCGATAAGGGTAGAACTTGTTCATTTAAACGGTAAAACACAAACAGAAGTTTTAAAGTTAATACCAGGAGCTCACCAACTAACATCATTCATTGTATATGATGCTTATGGTATTGCTATATGGGCATCACCTGAGATGGGTAGTTATTATCAAAATTTATGGCAATTAAGAGGGGTAAACCAACTTGTTTTTGATGTTCCTGAATTTGATAAATTAAAAGTAGAATTAGATGTACTTTGCTATAGACCTTTTGACTATGAAAGATTTGGGTTTGCTTGGTTTGCTTATACAAAAACAGAAATACATACAGTATGTTTCTTTGGAGATATTTGTACTAAGTTTTATGAAGAATTTCATGCAGACGGAAGCCCTTATTTCGGTCAAGACTATGATGGTTATGATTTCCCAGCAATATTTTATGTTAATGTTAAAAATGAAGCTGGATCTATTGTTAATGATAATACTCCAGTTGAAGGTGTATATCCTAATAGTAACTTAAGTTGGTTTGGTGTAGGTTCACCACTATGTATTGAGTATCCTGACGTTGTAGGTGTAGATGAAACTTTTACATTTGAAATTATGCTAAAAATGCCTAATGGAGATTGGGAATTAGTATATACTGGAGGATTTGATGATACAGCAATGTCAACAAATGATGGTGAAGATGGATTTGGTGGTACTGATGGAGTATTTGATTTTGTTGTAGGAAATTGTTCTTATGATGGAAATGATGCTAATGTAGAATTACCAGCTTATTTACCAATTCCAAAAACTGCTAATATGGCAACTTCTTGGGGGCCACAAGGATTTGATATCTTTGAATTTTACATGACATTCACTAATATTTTACCAGCACCTATTCCTAGTTTATTTGAAGAAAATATAGCATATAGAACATTATGTGGTGAAGAGGACGTTAATATTTATGTAGCTGCAAATTATTTTGTTGAATTTTACTCATCATTAGAAATTCCTTTAATTCCAGCACCATACAATGCATATCCTTGGGGGTCAATGAACTACTTAGCTAATAATTGTGGTATTGTTGATGGTGTTCCAACAACGTATACATGGCAAGAGATACAAGAAGCAGTTTGGTATATAATGGATCCAACTGGTACTTCATTAGGTGTAAATAATCAATTAGCTCAAGACTCAATGGCTAACTCAGGTTTTGTGCCTACTGTAGGTGATTTTGCTTGTGTATTAGTTGTACCATTAGATGTGCAAACTGAAACAATACCTTATCAATTATTATTAATGAGAATAGATCCTTGATAAAGTTTTTGTTGTAGATAATTATTAACTTAATAAATTTTTACTAAAAATGAATAAATTGGTTTTTTTAGCTTAAAAACATGTAGTTATAAAGTTAATTTAATAGATTTGTAATTGTAAAATAAATAACTATCTAAGTTTAATAAAAATATGAATTTTTTTAAATCCCATTTCGGCTATAATAAGCGTCAACGAAATGGGATTTTCTTTTTGTTACTAATCATAGTTTCCCTTCAATCATTTTTCTTTTTTGTTGATTTTTCTTCAAAAGAAACTTTAAATTTTTCATCAGCAGAAATTGCTGAATTTCAAAGAGAAATGGATTCTCTACAAACTGTAGAGTTAGAAAATAAAACTTTAAAAATATATCCATTCAATCCAAATTTTATTACAGACTATAAAGGATATCAATTAGGAATGTCAATTCAAGAAATTGATAAACTAAATAGTTTCCGAAAAAGCGGAAATTATATTAATTCTATAGAAC
>NZ_JBFFOE010000187.1:0-1834 GCF_041562875.1 Lutibacter sp.
CCACCTGGGTTTTTAGGTTTTCCTTTAAAATAAATATAAGTACGTGTGTGTTTTTCAATATCAAACATACGGTTTTCCAATCCTGGATTTTCCTTTAATAGTCTGTTTAATACTTTCATACTTTGACATTTGTTGTTTTTTGCATTACTTGAAGGTTTTTCTAAATCACTATCAGTGTACACATAAAAATCACTCATGTCAATTGTTGCAACTTCTTGATTTGGTACAACTTCGTCAGAATTTGGCTGGCAGGCAACTACAGCTAATGCTAATATTGCCAAGGGAAAAATAAGTTTTTTCATCTTGAATCTAGATTATTTAGATTAATAATTTTCTATTTCGGGATGAATATATTAAAGTTACGCTAAAAAAAAATAACAGTAAAATAATATCTAAAAAAATAACAATGATGCAAAATAATTATCAGAAACAACCATATATGGTGGTCTGTTGAACATTTAACAAAGCATTCTTTTTGCTCTTATCAAAGCATCGCATAATAAATCAATTTCTTTATAAGTATTGTAAAATGAAAAAGATGCTCTAATGGTTCCAGGTATTTTATAAAAATCCATAATAGGTTGCGCACAATGGTGGCCAGTTCTCACTGCAATTCCCAATTTATCTATAATTGTACCTATATCATACGGGTGAATTTCTCCAATATTAAAAGAAATTACAGCTGTTTTATGTTGTGAAGTTCCATAAATTTTTAAACTTTCAATTTGAAGTAATTTTTTGGTGGCATATTGAAGTAATTCATTTTCATAAGAAGCAATGTTATCAAAACCTAACTCATTCATATAGTCTATTGCAACTCCAAAAGCAATAACACCAGCAATATTTGGTGTACCAGCTTCAAATTTATGAGGTAAATCTGCATATGTGGTTTTTGCAAAAGTAACCTGTTTAATCATTTCACCACCACCTTGATAAGGAGGTAATTTATTTAGCCATTTCTCTTTTCCATATAAAATACCAACACCAGTTGGTCCACAAAGTTTATGAGCTGAAGCTACATAAAAATCAACATCTAATGCTTGTAAATCAGGTTTTATGTGAGGGCAGCTTTGAGCACCATCAATTAAAACAGCTGCGCCAATATTGTGAGCTTTATCTATAATTTCTTTAATAGGATTTATGGTTCCTAAAGCATTTGAAACGTGATTTACAAATACCAGTTTTGTTTTTTCAGAAAGTAATTTGTCGTATTCATTCATTACTAATTCACCTTCCAAATTCATAGCAATTACTTTCAAAATAGCACCAGTTCGTTCACACAACATTTGCCAAGGCACTATATTTGAATGATGTTCTAATGCAGAAACAATAATTTCATCGCCTTCATTTAATAAAGAAGTAAAACCAGTAGCAACTATATTTATACTGTGTGTTGTGCCTGCGGTTAATATAATTTCATGGCTTTTTTTAGCATTAAAATGATGTTGTAATTTAATGCGAGCTTCCTCAAAGGCATTTGTAGCTAATTGACTTAAAGTATGGACGCCTCTATGAATATTCGCATTAAAAGTGGAGTAATAATTAACAATACTATCAATAACAACTTGTGGTTTTTGGCTTGTGGCAGCATTGTCTAAATAAACGAGTGGTTTTCCATTTACTTTTTGAGATAATATTGGAAAATCAGCTCTTACTTTTTTAATATCTATCATTTTCTTTTTTTAGAATGATTCTAAATACAAAATTACAAAATAGCTTTTATTTTAAAGGTTGTAAATTTTAAAATCTTAACGTAAATTTTAAAATATAGCTGATTTATCAGAAGGTTAAACATTTTTCGCAAAAAACAACTTCGCTTAAAGAAAATGCTAAA
>NZ_JBFFOE010000188.1:0-1818 GCF_041562875.1 Lutibacter sp.
GCAAACAGCGCTTTCCGAAAAATAGGAATTAATAAATCTGACACACGAATTAAAGGAATTCTAGCTTATAAAATTCACTTATTTGGTTATTTAAAACAATATGATAGTGCCGTTTATATTTCAAAAGAATTATTGAAAAAATCAAAAATAGATAATGACTCAATTTCTATTGGGAGCAATTATTCTAGATTAGCTTATTATTATAGTCAAAACTTTAAAAAAGATAGTGCTTTTCTAAGCTATAACCTATCTAAAGAAATTCATTTACAACTTGGTGATAGTTCAAAAGCTGGTGAAAATTTAGCACAAATGGCAATTATACAATCAGATTTAGGAGATTATGTAGGAAGTGATAATAATGCAATACAGGCGTTGAAATACCTTGATGAAAATAATTTTCAATATTTAACTGCTGTTTATAATTGTATTGCTATTTCAGCACAAGAACAGAAAAACTTTATTGAAGCTATTTATTGGTATGATAAAGCCATTAATATATCAATAAATAATACAGATAAAATAAGTTACCTACAAAACAAAGCAAATGCATTTCGATATTTAGAAAAATATGATAAGTCAATAACTATTTTAGATAGTTTAAGTAAAGTAGATTTAAAGAATCATAGAAGTAGAGCTACTATTATTGATAATCTAGCATATACTAAATGGTTGGCAAAAAAGAAAGAAAATGTGTTGCCTGAGTTAGAAAAAGCATTAGAAATGCGATTACAAGAAAATAATTTATGGGGATTAATTGCCAGTTATGCACATCTTTCAACATATTATGAAAACTTAAATCCTAAAACGGCTTTATCTTATGCTTCCAAAATGTACGATGTGGCAATCAATCAAAAAAGTACACCAGATCAATTAGAAGCATTACAAAAATTGATAGAATTAGAAAATTCAGAAAAAGCAAAAAAGTATTATGCTACTTACATCCATTTAAATGATAGTTTGCAAAATTCAAAACAAAAAGCCAAAAATCAATTTGCTAAAATAAAATATGATAGTGAAAAAAACCGTGAAGATAACTTACAATTAAAAATTGCCCAATCAGCTAGTAAATTAGAATTAGAAAAAGAAAAGACCCAAAATATTATTGGAGCTGTTTCAAGTGGTTCAGTTGTAGTTGGGTTATTATTTTTTGTATACTACAGAAAACAAAAGCACCAGCAAGAAAAACGAACTGAGGTTTATAAAACAGAAACTCGCATTGCAAAAAAAATTCATGATGAAGTTGCTAATAATGTGGTAAATATTATGAATAAGGTTCAATATACAGAAGAACCTAAAGAACAGTTATTAAATGATTTGGAAAAGGTGTATTTACTAACTCGTAATATTTCTCATGAAAACAATACTGTTGAAACTGGAGAAAAGTTTGAGCATTTCTTAAAAACGATGTTAACTAGTTTTAATTCTGACAAAACTACCATTATTGTAAAAGATATTCATAAAGTTGAAATAGCTGAATTATCAAAAGACAAACAAATTGAGGTATATAGAATTTTGCAAGAATTAATGGTGAATATGAGTAAACATAGTAAGGCTTCATTGGTAGCCATTACTTTTAAAAATGATAAAAACCACTTTTACATCAATTATTCTGACAATGGAATTGGATTAAATATGGAAAGTCTCAATTTTAAAAATGGTCTTAACAATGTGGAAACCCGTATAAAATCTATTAATGGAATTATTACTTTTGAAACGACCTTAAATAATGGCTTTAAGGCATTTATTGATTTTAAAAAATAATTGTTATGTTTCAAAAAGTATTAATAGCAGAAGATATGGACTTTATTAATAGTGGAA